>NZ_AEVT01000106.1 GCF_000189275.1 Vibrio sinaloensis DSM 21326
CTTTTTTTGTATCTGTGAAAAATAGTCATCATTAGATTTAGCTTACACCAGACGCTTCTTTAAGTACGTACCTGTTGCAGCTTCCGCGATATACGCATGCTTGCTTGGCTATGTCTAATAATACCTAATTGCTGACTTCTCATTATCCGAATTCGGGCACTGTTGCGGATTCATGACTGATTAGAAATGAACCCGCTAACTCAATTAAGCGGCTTGTGAAACACCACCTGCCCGTGAGTTCAAAAGTAACGTGACCTACGTAGCTAGCATATCCAGGCACAAAACTACTTATCTAAAGCTTCCTTGTAGTGCTGACGGCACACAGACACATAACGGTCGTTGCCACCAATCGCTACCTGATCGCCCTCTTTGATCGCGACACCATGCTCATCAGTACGGATAACCATGTTCGCTTTACGGCCACAGTGACAAATGGTTTTCAGCTCAATCAGTTTATCGGCCCAAGATAGTAAATATTTGCTGCCTTCAAATAACTCGCCAAGAAAATCCGTTCTCAGCCCGTAACAAAGCACCGGGATATGCAGCTTATCAACCACTTCCGTCAGTTGATATACCTGCTCTTTACTCAAGAACTGACACTCATCAACCAAAATACAGTGACGCTTTTCAACTTCGTTTAATGCCGCTATCTCTTGATAGAGATTGGTCTCGGAGTTAAACAGTTGAGCATCTGACTGTAGACCAATTCGAGAGCTGACCTTACCGACCCCGTAGCGGTCATCGAGGGCCGCAGTAAAGATCACTGGGGTCATACCGCGCTCTTGGTAGTTAAAAGACGATTGAAGAAGAGTGGTTGATTTACCCGCATTCATCGCTGAGTAATAGAAATACATCTGAGCCACTGTTAGTTACCCGTATAGAAAAAATAAAAATTAAAGAAAAGGGCTGAATCATCAGCCCTTAAATAAAACACGCGTTTCGCTTACTTACGGCGCCAAGTTGTACCTTCAGAGCCGTCTTCAAGGACGATACCCATCTCCGTCAACTTGTCTCGAGCCATATCAGCATTTGCCCAGTCTTTGGCTGCGCGAGAGTCGTTACGCAGTTTGATAAGAGCTTCGATTTCAGCCACTTCATCATCGTTGCCAGCATCGCCTTTCAAGAAGGCTTCTGGATCTTGGTGCAAAATACCAATCACGTCAGCAAGCTCACGCATCAAAGCACCAAGAGCACTTGCCGCCATAACATCTTCTGTCTTCAGGCGATTGATCTCGCGTGCCATATCAAACAGCACAGAATAGGCTTCTGGCGTGTTGAAGTCATCGTTCATCGCATCTGTAAAGCGTTTCACGTAATCTTCACCACCCGCTGCCGGTACAGAAATATCAAGGCCACGCAGTGATGTGTACAGACGTTCTAGAGAAGCACGCGCCTGATTCAAGTTATCTTCGCTATAGTTTAGTTGGCTGCGGTAGTGACCAGACATCAAGAAATAGCGCACTGTTTCAGCATCGTAATGACCAAGAACGTCGCGAATTGTGAAGAAATTACCCAGTGATTTGGACATTTTCTCACGGTCAACCATGACCATACCGCTGTGCATCCAAGTGTTTACGTAATCTGTACCGTGCGCACAGCAAGACTGAGCAATTTCATTCTCGTGGTGAGGGAATTGTAAATCAGAACCACCGCCATGAATGTCAAAGTGATTGCCTAGAATGGAAGAGTTCATCGCTGAACACTCGATATGCCAACCAGGGCGACCTGGTCCCCAAGGAGATTCCCATGTAGGTTCGCCAGGCTTAGACATTTTCCACAATACGAAATCAAGCGAGCTGCGTTTAGCACTTTCGATCTCAACACGTGCGCCCGCTTGAAGTTGGTCTAGGTCTTGACGAGACAGTTTGCCGTAATCGTCATATTTTGCGATTTCGAACATGACGTCACCGTTATCAGCAACGTAAGCAAAGCCACGTTCGATAAGCGTTTCTACCAACTCAATGATCTCCTTGATGTACTCGGTTGCACGAGGTTCAACATCAGGGCGTTTCATATTTAGCGCGTCAAAGTCCGCATGCATTTCACCGATAAGGCGCTCGGTCAACGAATCACAGCTTTCACCATTCTCATTAGCGCGCTTGATGATCTTGTCATCAATGTCTGTAATGTTGCGAACAAACGTTAAATCGTAACCTAAGTAACGCAGGTAACGAGAAACCACATCAAAAGAAACAAAGGTACGACCATGGCCAATATGACAGAGATCGTAGATGGTTACCCCACAGACATACATGCCTACTTTACCGGCAGTGATTGGTTTGAATTCCTCTTTCTGTCTTGTGAGTGTGTTATATATCTTTAACATGATCTCTATCTAATACTTAGGTGAAACAAAATAGTGCGCCAGTATACCAAGGAGTCCCCAACAACGTAATCCCTCTAACGCGTAAAAAGCCATCAATAACACCTATACTCAAGTCTCAACCATTACTTTTCACGTATTAATGTCGTAAAAGTTAAGATAGAATCTCTAGCTCAAATCAAAAACATATGTAAAGGACATAGTCATGATCACCCTTCACACTAATTTTGGTGACATCAAAATTCAGCTAAACGAAGAAAAAGCACCTGAAACAAGCGCAAACTTCCTACAGTACTGCCGTGATGGTTTTTACGACAACACTCTTTTCCACCGTGTTATCGATGGTTTCATGATTCAAGGTGGTGGCATGGAATCGGGTCTACGTGAGAAACCAACGCGTGCACCAATCAAGAACGAAGCAAACAATGGCCTTAGCAACAAAGTAGGTACATTGGCAATGGCGCGCACAATGGAACCGCATTCTGCAAGCTCTCAGTTCTTTATCAATGTAAACAACAACACTTTCCTAGATTTCCGTAGCGAAAGCCTAGACGGTTGGGGTTACTGTGTATTCGGTGAAGTGGTCGAAGGTATGGATATTGTTAACAAGATCAAAGGTGTTAGCACTGGTTCATACGGTATGCACCAAGATGTACCTCTAGAAGACGTGCTAATCACTGGCACAACTATCGAAGAATAATGATAGTGAGGAAGAGTGCTAACACTCTTCCTCTTTTCCGCAAGGCCTCTTGTTGATATGACCACACTGTTTATTTCCGACCTCCACCTATCTCCAACCACTCCCGACATCAACGCTTGTTTTATCAAGTTCATGCGCGAAGAAGCCGTTCATGCCGATGCGCTTTATGTTCTTGGCGACCTGTTTGAATTTTGGATAGGCGACGATGATACTTCCGACTTTGCCAAGCAAATACGCGCAGAATTCAAACGACTCACTGATGCTGGCGTTCCCACCTTCTTTACTCAGGGTAATCGAGATTTTTTGGTTGGTAAGCGCTTTGCCAAGCAAACTGGCGTGACTCTGTTAGGCGATGAAACCGTCATTGATATCTATGGTCGTAAAGCGGTTGTACTGCATGGTGATACGTTATGTACTCAAGATGTCAGCTACCTTAAATATCGAGAAAAAGTTCACCAACCTTGGCTGCAATGGATATTTAACCGTATTCCTATGTTCATCAAAAAGAAGATTGTTTCTAAAGTACAATCAGACATTAAAGATGATAAGCAAACGAAGTCGCTCGACATTATGGATGTTACCCAGAGTGAAGTTGAAAAGGTGATGAAGCAACATAATGTTGATTTAATGATTCATGGGCACACCCATCGACCTAAAGTTCACACATTTGAAGTATCAGGAGTGACTAATACTAGAATTGTATTGGGGGATTGGTACACTCAAGGCTCTGTTCTGACATACACCGAAGATAAGTATGATCTTCAGTCCAGACCTTTTGTCGCAGACTAGACAATAATTGCACTTAATGTTTAACGCAGCAGTTGGTTGCTGTGAGTCGTAAACCTATATTAAGAACGGCACTCACCTTGAAATATTCATACATTGCAAGACAACCCATACTAGACACCTCGAAAAAAACTGTTGGTTATGAGCTGCTTTTTAGAGATGGCCCAAAAAATACCTTTCCTGCTATAGACCCAGAGCACGCGACAAGCCGTCTCCTTTCTGATCATTTTCTCTCCACTCATTATGCTACGCTTGGTGACAAACTGGGGTTTGTGAACTTTCCTTACCAAAGTCTGATTAACAAAGTTCCTACGCTGTTCCCGTCGAATAGTTTGGTGATTGAAATTCTTGAAGACTGTGAGCCAACAGAAGAGCTGCTAGAGGCGGTCAAGGAAATGGCCGGGCTCGGCTACAAAATCGCCTTAGATGATTTTGTCCCATCAAAAGAGTGGCGCATCTTCTTACCTTACGTCTCAATTATTAAGTTTGATATTCGAGCAGTGCCTTTAGAAAAAGCTAAAGTCTTTATTGATCGCTTGTCGGGTAGCAGTATTCAGTTCTTAGCAGAAAAGGTAGAAACTCACGAAGAGTTCGCGAAGGCGAAGAAAATGGGATTCGACTTTTTTCAAGGTTACTTCTTTAGCAAACCTGAAATGATTCAACGTAAGTCCCTAGAGCCCTCGTTTATGACCGTGGTGCAATTATTGACTGCGATATCTCAATCTGAGATTGACTATCACAAGGTGGAATCGTTGATAAGCAAAGACGTCACGTTGTCGTACAAGCTACTGACCTACGTTAACTCATCTTCGATCGTCAGCAATAAAATTCAGTCTTTTAAGCAAGCATTAGTGTATCTCGGTGAGGACAAACTGCGTAAATTTATCTCTTTGGTTGCTCTGGCTTCAACTCAAGATGATAAGCCTGAATACCTGTACGGCTTGTCGATTCAACGAGCACGTCATTGTGAATTGCTTGCACACCAGCTCGGAAACCATATTGAAACGGGTCAAGCTTTCCTAATGGGGATGTTTTCATTACTCGATAGTCTGTTGGATCGCCCTATCGAACAGATCATCAATGAAATCCCAGTCGAGGATACTATTAAACTGGCTTTGACCGAGGGCTCTGGTGATCTTGGTAAACTGCTTGCCTTAATTCGTGACTATGAACGTGCAAAGTGGGATCAAGTGGCAACGCATTGCAAAGAGTTAAATTTGTCGCAATCTTCATTAAGTGAGAGCTACGATAAATCCGTTAAGTGGACAGCAGAGTTACTCGCCGTCCAACGTTAGTTATTTTGGAGTTTTTCATGTCGTTATGTCCCTGCGACAGCCAGCAAAATTATGCCGATTGCTGCGAACCAATTCATTTAAACCATGCTGCCGCGACAATACCTGAGCAATTGATGCGCGCTCGCTACTGTGCTCATGTCAAAGGTCTGGTAGATTTTGTCGTTAACACCTACCACTCTAGCTGCCAAGCAGAAAGCCAACGCAAAGAGATCGCAGAATCAATAGACAGTGATTGGTGTGGCCTTGAGGTCGTTCAAAGTGAGGCTGGTAAAGACAGCAATGAAGGTTACGTCACTTTCAAAGCGTTTTTTAATCAAGATGGTCAACAATACTGCTTGGAAGAGCGCTCTCGATTTGTAAGAGAGAATGGGCTTTGGTTTTATATCGATGGAACCTTTCCGCAAGTCGAAGACGAGCGACTGTCACAGCCAATTCAACAATTGAAAGTGGGGAGAAATGATCCCTGCATTTGCGGCAGTGGCAAAAAGTTTAAAAAGTGCTGTGGCTAACAAAAACATAGGAAAAAGGCAGGGAGTCCCCTGCCTTTTTCTATTATTGTTTGTTAGGGTTAACTCTCACTATATCCTGCTGATCTTGTTGAAATTGTTTTTTTAGTTCTGCTTTCGACTTAAAACTAATTTCACCACCTTGAGCGACGGTCATATGTTGGGCATCACTGTTATGCTTAGATTGATATAACATTACCGCTTGCATACATGAATCACGCTGTTCAGGGGTTAATGCTGTACCTTCAGGCCACTTTCCTGTTTCTACGGCAAATAGAAGACGCTCATAAGCCTCTGGAGTAATGGCATCGATTAACTGCTTTGCGTCCATGGTGTATCCTTTAGTGAGTTGAACAGCAGAAAACATAACGAGCTACATTCCTGAGTCAAGGATTGGACAAAAAATAAGTGTAACGGATCACAAGCGATACCATTATGAAGAAAGAACATGCTCTTACTCTCGGTTTAATTAGCCTGACTCTTGTTGGCTGTTTTGAACCGAGGAAAAACACAGAGCAGCTATGTGAAGACAACCCCGCGCTGCAATGCCAGCGTTTAAACATGGATGATGGTCAATGTAGAGTGCCAAGAACTGATCTGATCTGGCACAGATTCGAGGTGCTCAAAAACCCGACCCCGAAAAACCACATCAAAGAGTATGAGCTGCTCGCCGAATATAAAAAGTGTCTCGAGCTTGCTTCTCAAATTTTAGCGATTGATCAAACTGAGCTAAAACAGCGAAGATTCAGCGCATTGGTAAACTCTGGTGAAGATCTAGAAAAAATAGTCGCAACACTTTCCAAATCTACCTCTCCAGAAGCCCTTTACTTTCTGTGGAGCCGAGTGGGTAACGAAGAAGCAAGGCGTGCCTTCCTCCAATTAGAAGGGACTCCACAACTTGATACCGCTGAAATGCAATACGCACTGGCAACCTTTTATACCAGCCGAGATCAGCAGAAGACCAAGCAGCTTTTATTGCGTACGCTTGAGCTTACCAACTTAGGCAATATCAATAATGAGGTATTTAAGTCACTGGCCAGTACCACCTACAGGTTAGGCCAACGCGAAGAAGCTTATGTATGGGCGATGATTGCAAGTAACTTTGGTGTACCAATTGCGACTGAACAAGAGCTGCAACTGCTTTATGGCTTTGATGAAGCTAAATATAAGCAACTAGAACAAATTGCCGATCAGTTAAAAGAAGCCATTGAAACAGGCAGCTTTAAAAAAGCCTTAGTCCCACAATTCAAATGAGTGTTTGAAAGGATAAAACAAAGAGCGGTGATTAAATCACCGCTTTTTTATGAATTGTTGAAAATTAACGACACCGAATTTACACAAAAACGTTCCCCTGTTGTTTTAGGCCCATCAGGGAAAACGTGACCAAGATGGCTGTCACACATTGCACAGCGTATTTCAGTTCGCACCATTCCGTGACTTAGATCCTCTAAATAGCGAATAGCCTCAGCATTGATAGGGGCATCAAAACTCGGCCAACCACAGCCTGAATCGTACTTGTTATCAGACTGGAATAAGGGCGCTTGGCAGCAAGTGCAGGAGTAAACGCCTGTCTGTTTGTTATGGAGCAGTTTACCACTGAATGGGGCTTCAGTGCCCTGTTCCCGACATACACGATACTCCTCTTCGGACAAGACTTCACGCCAGTGTTCATCGGGCTTAACGACTTTTTCTACCTTCTGTTTCACGGGACAAATTCTCCATTTTCTCATTTTTTATTATGACTTTTTTCGCGAAAAACTTGCGAACGTTTAGCTTTGTAGCACATACTTTGAAACCATAACGGGATGGTTAAACTTTCAGCATTGCTGACAGCATCTTATACATTTTACGTCAACTGGTTAGGGAAAGAACCTACAATCCGTTCAAAACATCACCAATTAAGACTAATTGTGAAAAAAAGCGACGCTTTTTTTTGACTTTAAACAAGTTAAGTCCGATTATCGGTTGCAGATTTTGACTGGATTATGTAATTTTACTACCAGTTATCTTTAATCAGAAATTAAGTTGTGGAGCAACTATAATGACTATCAAAGTAGGTATTAACGGTTTTGGCCGTATCGGCCGTTTCGTTTTCCGTGCAGCGCAAGAGCGTAACGACATCGAAGTAGTAGGTATTAACGACCTAATCGACGTAGAGTACATGGCATACATGCTTAAGTACGATTCAACTCACGGCCGTTTCAACGGTACTGTTGAAGTTGAAGGTGGTAACCTAATCGTTAACGGTAAGACTGTACGTGTTACTGCTGAGCGTAACCCAGAAGACCTAAAATGGGATGCTATCGACGTTGACGTTGTAGCTGAAGCTACTGGTCTTTTCCTAACAGACGAGACTGCACGTAAGCACATCACTGCTGGTGCGAAGAAAGTTGTTCTTACTGGTCCTTCTAAAGACGCAACTCCAATGTTCGTAATGGGTGTTAACCAAGACACTTACGCTGGTCAAGACATCGTTTCTAACGCTTCTTGTACTACTAACTGTCTAGCGCCTATCGCTAAAGTTCTTAACGACGAGTTCGGTATCGAATCTGGTCTTATGACTACAGTTCACGCAACTACAGCTACTCAAAAAACTGTAGACGGTCCTTCTGCTAAAGACTGGCGCGGTGGTCGTGGTGCTTCTCAGAACATCATCCCATCTTCAACTGGTGCTGCTAAAGCTGTAGGCGTTGTTCTTCCAGAACTAAACGGCAAACTAACTGGTATGGCTTTCCGCGTACCAACTGCTAACGTTTCTGTAGTTGACCTAACTGTTAACCTTAAGAACGGTGCATCTTACGAAGCTATCTGTGCAGCTATGAAAGCAGCATCTGAAGGTTCTCTAAAAGGTGTTCTAGGTTACACTGAAGACCAAGTTGTTTCTCAAGACTTCATCGGCGAAGTTCAAACTTCAGTATTCGATGCTAAAGCTGGTATCGCTCTAACTGACAACTTCGTTAAAGTTGTATCTTGGTACGACAACGAAATCGGTTACTCAAACAAAGTTCTAGACCTAATCGCACACATCTCTAAGTAATTATTACTTTAAGATAAGCGTTTAGCGCAGAATCTTGTAAAAGGCGGCTCTCGAGTCGCCTTTTTTGTATCCTGATTTTAGAGGTGCTCAACTCCCCCACTGTTTCACCTCTTCGCCCTTTTAGAGGAACACATCAATGGATTTAAACTCCCTACCAGCACTTGCAGTGCTGTCCGATAACGTCACCATTGTCGAAATCGACCAAGTGAAAGTCGTACGTGTCATTCACGAGAAAGCGACCGCGGGTATTGCACTTCACGGTGGTCATGTCGTCTCATTTAAACCAACAGGCCAAGAAGATCTTATCTGGATGAGTGACGAAGCTGTATTTGACGGCAAAGCGGCTCTGCGTGGTGGCATTCCTGTATGTTGGCCTTGGTTTGGACGTATTGCGGCTCCCGCGCATGGGTTTGCACGCAACAGTGAATGGACGCTAATTGAACATCGTGAAAATGAAAACGGTGTCATCGTAGAACTTGGGTTACTCCCTTGCGAATCCACGCTGGCGGTTTGGCCACACCAGTTCCAAGCACATCTGTTGGTTGAGATCGGTGATGAGTTAACGGTTACCCTAGACGTGACCAACACTGATTCTCAGGCTTGGACATTCTCAGGAGCTCTTCACAGCTACTTAACGGTTGGAGATATCGAGCAAGCGAAAACGACTGGCATGGGCCCTGAATACATTGACAGCCTAAAAGGTGGTGAGCTATGCCAAGGTGGTGAAGTTCTGCAACTGACCGATACGATAGACCGTGTTTACACTCAACCAAGTGAGTGCATTACGGTTGAAGACCCAGTCCTTAATCGCTCCATCCTAGTGAACAACCAAGGCCATAACTCGGCCGTTTTATGGAACCCTTGGGCAGAAGGAGCCCAGGCAATGGGTGACATGCAAGACTCAGGTTACCAACGCTTCCTGTGCGTAGAGTCGACACTTCACGCCCCTTCTATTGAACAAGGTTGCACTCTTCAACCTGGAGAAAGCCACCAGCTGATCACTCGTATTAGCACTAAATAGTGGTAAATGGCCAGCAATGCTGGCCATTATGTAATTTAAATTCCTGTAACACGGTCTTTTCTTAACGATTCTGTTGGGCATCTCGATTTTTTGACAATTTCATTAATAAATATCAAATTAATGCGTCATATAAATCGCTAGCATGCCGATATAACAACTTATAACTCGTATAAATATCAGGAAAGACATTCCATGTTACAAAAGTACAGAAATCAAAGCGTCGGTTTCCAGCTAAAGCTGGTCATTACTTTGTGTCTGCTTGTCGCGTTTTCTAGCATTGCTGCTCTGGTTTACCAAAATGCATCCGGGGTGTTATTGGACAACACGCTAAAAGAGCACCAATCAAAAGTTGAGTCGATGGCTAAAACCATTGCCGGTCAATTCAACGCCTATCTACACACAGCAGAAGTATTAGAGTCGACATTCCGCAATGGATACCTTGCGGGCGTCTATGTCGAAAGCTATACCTTCGATTTTCAAGGGTACCAAGTTCCCAACATTACTCAATATAGCGAGAGCTTGATCAATGATACTAAACTGGTCGATAGCTTCACTCGCGATACCGGTGCGGTCGCCACGATTTTCGCACCACTGGGTGATGACTTTATCCGTGTTGCTACTTCCCTCAAAGACCCGCAAGGCAACCGTGCTATGGGTACGACACTGGGCCGTAACCATCCTGGCTATTCAAAGCTGGTCAGTGGCCAACCTTACTATGCGCAAATCAAACTATATGGCGAACGTTACATCACCTACTACGCTCCTTTAAAAGACGCCAATGGTAAAGTAAACGGCATTACCTTTATAGGGCTACCTGTTGAACGCGCAACACAAGACCTATTCGCCTCGCTAGAAACCGTCAACTGGGGTGATACCGGCTACACCATCATTTTGGATAATGAACAAAGCAACCAAGGTCACTACCTATTACACCCAAAACATAAGGAAACGGATCCACCGATTCAAGAAGTGGCGGATTACAATGGAAACAAACCATTCCACCAATTGTTTGAACAAAAAAGCGGGCTGATTCGTTACCCATATGAGTACCAAGGTAACATCGGTGAAAAATACCTTGTGTACACGGAGGTTCCAGGCTGGAACTGGAAGCTTCTGGGCGGCACCTTCATCGCGGAAGTGACAAAAGGCAGCCAAGCTTTGCTTAAGTTGATTGCCATCATCTCTCTGGTCGTGGCCGCTGGTACATTCCTTGTGCTGACATTAGTCCTCAATCGAACACTCAAGCCACTAACAGTACTTAATGGCTACATGAACCGTTTGGCTAAAGGAGAAGTGAGTTTAGCGATTCCAGCCACAGGTCAGGCATCGAACAACGAGATCATTAATTTGAACAATGGTGTCGCGAACATGGCCGGCCAGTTAAATGAGCTGGTTGGTCAAATCCGCACCACCAGTGATCAAGTAGAAAGTAACTCGTCTAGTGTCGTGAATGACGCGAATCGAAACTTAAGCCAATCTGACCGTCAGCAAGAGCAAGTTGAGCAAGTGGTTACTGCAATTGAAGAGATGGCTTCTTCAGCTCAATCTGTCGCCCAACAAGTTGAACAGATTGCCGAAAATGTTCGTTCTGCAAATACCGATAGCCAATCAGGCCTGGAAGTTGTAGAAGGTGTTTGTATCGACGTCGCTCAGTTAAATGACCAACTCGATCAATCAGCAGCAGCGATTGAGCAAGTAAACCGCGACAGTGAAAGCATTCAAACCGTCACGAAAATGATTGATGAAATCGCTGAACAAACGAATTTGCTGGCTCTGAATGCCGCCATTGAAGCCGCTCGTGCGGGTGAGCAAGGTCGTGGCTTTGCCGTCGTTGCCGACGAAGTACGTACTTTAGCACACCGTACTCAGACCTCGGTAAAGGACGTGGTTGATATCATAGAGAAACTCAAAGGTTCGACAAGTAACGCCGTAAACATGATGACGCAGAGCCAAGACAACGCCAACAAGGTACTGGACAAAGCGCAAGAAGCAGGCACCGCTCTTGAAGCCATTGCTGGCCAAGTACAATCTATCGCGTCTCAGGCCGATGCCATAGCTGCAACATCCGAAGAGCAAGCACATGTCTCTCAAGAGATAGCAGCAAATGCTCACTCAATCAGTGAACTTAACCGCGAAAGCCGTAATACCAGCGCTCAAACCTCTGAGAGTGCGACCGAGCTTCAGCGTCAAGCGCAAGACCTGAAGCAGCAAGTGGACTTCTTCCACTAATGCCAGCCAAAAGAGCCGACTTGTTCGGCTCTTTTTGTTTCACTAGCAGGGTACCTTTTTGATAGAATCGGCCGCCTTACTTTATGTCCTTCGAGATCGTCATGAACTATCAGTGCCCTCTTTGTCATCAGCCACTCACTCTGTCAAATAGAACGTTCAAGTGTGACAATAACCACCAGTTTGACTTAGCCAAAGAAGGCTATGTGAACTTGATGCCGGCACATCACAAACGCTCAAAAGATCCCGGTGATAATAAAGAGATGATGCAGGCTCGCCGTCGCTTTCTTGAAGCCGACCATTATGATCCTATGCGTCAAGAAGTTGCCCGTTTAGCCGCGCAGTATTGTCAAGGCAGTCAGCACGCTTTACTCGATATCGGATGCGGAGAAGGCTACTACACTGATCATATACAAAAAGTCTTGTCCAAGCAGGATAGTCGCACTCGAGTTTATGGGCTGGATATTTCCAAAGTCGCGATTCGTTATGCGGCAAAACGCTATCCAGACAGCGCCTTTAGTGTCGCTTCAAGCCATCGTTTACCTTTTGATGATGCCAGCCTTGATGCCATCGTCAGAATATACGCACCGTGTAAAGCGCAAGAGCTTGCTCGTGTCGTCAAAACTGGTGGCGTAGTCATTACTGTGACCCCAGCAGGTCGCCACCTTTATCAGTTGCGTGAACGTATTTACCAGGACGTGCGCTTGCATAGCGAAGAGACGGAAGTTCTCGAAGGTTTTACTCTTGAACAACAACATAAACTAAACTACGTGATGGATTTAAGTAACGGGCTTGGTTTTGACTTATTGCAAATGACACCATTCGCGTGGAAAGCGAGCGAAGAGCTACGCAATGAACTGACTTCAACTACACTCTTTCAATGTGAGGCAGACTTTATGATTCGAATCTATCGTCGAAACCATTAAGAGCATAGAGAATCATTCTCATTAACATTGAAAGTTAAACGGGCCTCCAGTAGTATGCACTCACTATTTTTCGGAGGCTTTTTTAATGCGTAATATCTTCGCGACTTCTCTCATCGCTTTTTTCCTCACAGCCTGTTCTACAACATCCAATCAAGCACCAAACACTTTCTATGACTACCAGCTGTTTTCTGCTAGTGGCCAATTAATCGATGTCGAAAAACTTCCGGCATCCATTACTGATGCCGATGTTATTTTAGTCGGTGAATGGCACACTCATACTGGCGTGCATCGATTTCAAACCGATTTACTCGAGCAATTAATTGACGACAACCACGATGTGGCTTTATCTATGGAGCAATTCTCACGTGATAAACAAAACGTGGTTGATGAATATCTAGCTGGCACTATCGGTGAACAAGTATTGATGAAAAACGGCAATGCTTGGCCAAATTACGAAAGCGATTACCGACCACTGATTGAACTCGCCAAGTCTCGCGATATCGACGTTATTGCTGCCAACGCCCCTAAGCCGATCGTCCGTTGTATCGGTCGTCAAGGTGTCGATTACTTAAACAAACTCACTGACAAAGAACGTCGTTTCCTCGCATCAGAGATTGATACGGCTGCCAGCCCATACAAAGAGAAGTTTATGGCGTCTATGCACCATGGAAAGCCTGAGCAGACGGAAAAGCAGTTTGCCGCGCAAGTGACCTGGGATGAAACCATGGCGGAAAGCATTGTTAACTATTTAGCCCAAAACCCTAGTAGCCAAGTGATGCACATCGCAGGAAAATTTCACACCGAACAAGGTTTAGGCACAAAAGCGTCGATTCTTAAGCGTAACCCTAACCTCAAGGTTGTGGTTGTTACGCCTGTCGCTGAGCTCGATAACGGATTTGGCGACGACTACCGCCTTAAGGTGCTCGCACCACCTGTACGTTACGTGCAAATGGAAAATAGAATGGCGGCATACAAAAACCTCAAAGGTCGCAACGATAACCTAGTTTGTCGCTAAGCCAGCGCCTCCTGCTCTCTTTAGCCTGATTGGATACTCTGTTCAGTCAGGCTCTTCATCCAACTTTTCTTTTAGGCATACTTTGTGCTTGTGTGAATTTCATACAAATCTTGCATTATTTGCACAAGTTTTTCACCCCGTGGTCGATATATTGTCTGAGGACAGTATAAGGAGTTAAGTATGACCCCAGTAGGAATGGAGCCAGCTAAGCTAGCCCCCACTCAACAGGTTAAGCCTCAAACCAGCCCTGCCGATAGCTCGCAGGCCTCCGCACCATTGAAAGTAGAGCAGAACAAGGTGACTCTTTCTGAAGAAGGGAAGGCCCTGCTGGCGGCGCTGCAAGAAATAGAGAAAGACTCAAAAGCGATCGAAAAGGATAAAACCGTTGGTGACAAAGTCGAGTCTTTTGCGCACGGTGCACTAGGCATGGACCACCCGGACAAAATTAAGGAAGAGGAAGATGGCTCATACTCAGCAGGGCAATATCTTTCCGCTGCGGCAACCGTAGGCGGCATATTGCTTGCGTTGATTTAGCCAACCGCTCCTCTTCATTAAACTTCTTACTCTTGTCGACAAGCAATCAGGTTTGTCGACGTTAGGCTGCCCACGTCATAATCCACTTCATTTTGTTTGTGGAATCGCCTGTGAAAAACGCCTTTGCGCTGATTGATAAGCCGACCTTTTTTGGTGCTATCGGTCTTCTCCTAACCATTATTATTCCTTTGATTTTGTTTCCCCAACAAGGGGCAGACTGGATTGCCATTGCCAAGAGCTTTATGACCGACAAGCTCGGCTTTCTTTACCTTGCTCTGGGGATCAGTGCGTTCTTCTTTATGATTTACGTCATCTTCAGCGATATGGGGCAGATCAAACTTGGCGACCCAGATGAAAAACCTGAGTTTGCCACCTCATCTTGGGCTGCAATGCTGTTCTGCGGGGGAATCGGTGCCAGCATTCTTTACTGGGGTTGTATCGAATGGGCTTACTACTATCAAAATCCTCCTTTTCAATTAGAACCAGGCAGTGAAGAAGCCGTGCGTTGGGCAGCCACCTACGGTATTTTCCACTGGGGCCCGATCGCTTGGTCTATTTACCTGATCCCTGCGCTACCTATCGCCTACTTTTTCTATGTACGTAAACAGCCAGTATTGAAAGTGTCCAGTGCTCTTATGCCTGTGATTGGCGAAGAACGCACAAAAGGCGGCCTCGGCAAACTAGTAGACGTTTTGTTTATCTTTGGCTTACTGGGCGGAGCCGCAACCACGCTTGGCTTAGCAGCGCCTTTAATTGGCGAGGGCTTGAGTTTCTTATTTGGCATTGAACAGTCTACCTTAAGCCAAGTCGCCATTTTATTAGTCTGTACCGCGATATTTGCTTACTCCTCTTATGCGGGCATGGAGAAAGGCATTAAGATCCTAAGTAATATCAACTTTTGGGGGGCGATGGGCTTACTCGCCTTTGTTCTTGCGGTCGGTCCTACCATATTCATGCTAGAAACCGGACTAGATTCGATTGGTCGTATGCTGTCGAACTTCTTTCTCATGGCCACTTGGGCAGAACCGTTTGGCGGTTACGGACCATTTGATGATACCCACTTTCCACAAGACTGGACCATTTTCTACTGGGCTTGGTGGTTGGTTTTCGCACCAAGTATGGGGCTGTTTGTTGCTCGGATTTCACGTGGCCGTACTATCAAGCAGATGGTGTCGGGCTCTATCTTTTTTGGCTCTTTGGGTTGCTTCCTTTTCTTTATGGTTTTGGGTAACTACGGCCTATCACTTCAGTTATCTGGCGAACTCGATGTGGTCGCTATCCTCAATTCTGAAGGCGCGACAAAAGCCATTTTCTCGATGTTAGACGCCCTTCCGTTGGGCACATTAGTCATCGCTGTATTTACCTTGCTGTGCGTCATTTTCACGGCAACCACATTTGATTCGATCTCCTATATTCTCGCCTCTGTGGTGCAGAATAATGTCAGCGAAGAGCCGATGAGATGGAACCGCATGTTCTGGGCTTTCACCTTATCATTCATGCCAACCGTACTGATGTTTTTAGGTGGCTTGAGCACCTTGCAGACCGCTGCTATTGTCGGCGGATTGCCGCTACTTGGTATTTCAGTCATGCTGATGATCTCAGCCGTTCGCGCGACCTCTTTAGACCTACGTCACCAAGAAGACTATGTTGAACCCACCATCAATATCGAAGAACTACCCGATATGGATCCTTGGTCTTCAGAAGGTATGGCATTGGCCAAGTTTGAGCGCAGCCGAGACGCAGCCCAAGAAGCCGCGGAACAAGAACGCGCAGCGTTGGGTAATGTATTAAACGTAAAAAAACGGATACGCGCTTTTGCTCTTGAGCACAGCGGTGACGAAGCATTTTCAGACCACCATATTCCAACTGCGCTACACGACGAGTTGAACGTGGCTTTGGAGGCGGTAGCTAAAGCTCAAGAAGCGAAAGAAGCCGCGTCAGAACTTGCTCAGCAGGCCAGGTTTGAATTTAACCAAGCGGTTCTCAATGCGGCTAGTTAATATGCTCTAACTTTTGCTCCCTTCTCCTTCCTTAAGTCAAAGCTCACACTCCCGTGAGCTTTTTTTGTGTCGCGCCAGTGCAAATTGGAATAATTACTTTATTTTATATTTATGAAATAAATACGAAACACGTTTGACATAAATCGGTGTTCTAATTTGCTCGCTTTTATAAATAAGGACTAATCGATGAAGCCGTTAATCAAACCCATTATTGCCGCAGTGGCAACGTCAGCACTATCATTCAACGCACTCTCTGCTGAAATCAAAAACGTCATTTTAATGATTGGTGATGGCATGGGGCCACAGCAAGTTGGCCTGCTCGAAACCTATGCGAATCAAGCGCCTAACTCGATCTACAAAGGCAATACCACCGCACTTTACAAATTGGCGCAAGAAGGGGTTATCGGCTCTTCATTAACTCATCCAGAAGACGCAATCGTTGTTGATTCTGCGTGTTCAGCAACCATGTTAGCCACTGGAATGTATACCGCTTCCGAAGTGATTGGAATTGACTCTCAAGGAAACCATGTCGAAACCGTTCTTGAGAAAGCGAAAAAAGCGGGTAAGGCAACAGGCTTAGTTTCAGATACACGGCTCACTCACGCAACCCCAGCCGCTTTTGCTGCACATCAACCCCATCGTTCATTAGAAAATGATATCGCCTCTGATATGCTAGCGACTGGTGTCGATGTCATGTTATCGGGTGGCTTACGCCATTGGATTCCAAAATCGACCAATGACAAAGGCGCAACATACCAACAATTACAAGCTCTCACTCAAGGTGATGTTTACCTTAAATCAAAACGTAAAGACGAGCGTAATTTGCTCACTGAAGCAGAGCAAAGCGGTTACAACTTAGCATTCAACCGAACCATGTTAGACAAAGCGAATGGTAACAAACTACTTGGCTTGTTCGCTTACTCTGGGATGGATGATGGCATTGCTTACAGCAACAAAAAAACCGATCAAGCACGAACTCAGCCAAGTCTAAAAGAAATGACGGACAAGGCGCTCAGCATCTTAGCCAAAGATAAAGATGGTTTCTTCTTGATGGTCGAAGGAGGCCAAATTGATTGGGCCGGCCACAGCAATGATGCAGGTACCATGCTGCATGAGATGATTAAATTTGATGAGGCGGTTGCTTCTGTTTACGAATGGGCGAAAGGACGTGACGACACGCTAGTGATCGTAACGGCGGACCACGAAACCGGTTCATTTGGCTTTAGCTACTCGTCAAGTAACTTGCCTGAAGCACAAAAACGCTCTGGTGAGGCCTTCTCTAAACGCGACTATGCACCCAACTTCAACTTTGGCTCATTTGATATCTTAGACGGCTTGTACAACCAAAAGCAGAGCTACTACGGTATGATCAGCCAGTTCCAAAAGCTGGACAAATCACAGCAAACGCCGCAAAAGTTGGCTGATATCGTTAACCAAAACAGTGCGTTTCCAATTACCGCAGAGCAAGCGGAAAGAGTACTGGCGAGTAAGCCAAACCCATACCGTCTAGCACAGCATAAGTACCTAGCCCAAGAGCAAGTGCCCGCAATTAATGACTTTGATGCCTTTTTCCCATACAACGACCGTGGAAACTTGTTAGCGCGCGAGCAAGCCACTGGGCAAAACATTGTTTGGGGCACAGGCACCCACACTCATACCCCAGTGAATGTGTTTGCTTGGGGGCCAGCAGAGAAGGTTATTCCTGTGTCAAAAATCATGCACCACTCTGAACTTGGTGAGTACATCAAGCAGCAAGTGAACTAACAAGCTCTGCTATCAATGACTGCTCAAGCGCCTCTCGGGGCGCTTTTTGCTTCCACGGAGAAAGCATTGACTCAGACGCCATGAGACGTTAAAACTGAGCGCTGTAACAACTCAGGCAACGAAAATGTGTGAAATATTCTCTCAACAACCTCAAGAAAATTATCAAACCATCGCTCGCTCGATCCGAATAGATGGCCACGCCACCAGCATTAAACTGGAAGCCAGCTTCTGGCAAATACTTGAAGAAATTGCAGCAAAACAACAGATGACGTTACCTCGCTTTATCAGTTCGATTCATAACGAAGCACTGCAGCACAATGGAGAAATCAGTAATTTTACCTCTCTCCTCCGTTGCGCTTGTCTGATTTATCTTCGTCAACCTATTGGTGAGCAGGTCACCATAGAACATTACTAAACACTGCCAGCGAATATTTAACTGTCGTACTCCAGTACTACCCCAAAGCTCTACTCTGCCTCTATGCTACTTTCACCAAAAGTAAGAGGCAGTTATGACAAAACTTATTCACTCGATGGTCAGAGTTCGCGATCTCGCCGAATCCATCGTATTTTACCGCCAGGCACTTGGACTGGAGATCAAAGATCAGTTCGTCTTTGACGGCTTTAGCTTAACTTACTTAGCGAATGCCGAGACAGGGTTCGAATTAGAACTCACTCACAATCACAGCCAAGAAGTGCCTTATCAGCACGGGAATGGTTATGGCCATCTAGCTGTCAGCGTCGAAGACATAGAGCAAGCCCACCAGCGAATTACCTCACTAGGTATCGAAGCGTCAGACGTAAAAGCGCTCGACCACAACGGAGCGCACCTTGCGACCTTTTTCTTTATCACTGACCCAGATGGCTACAAAATTGAATTTTTGCAACGCCAAGGTCGTTATTTATAAGGGTGAATGATGATCCATTTAACCGCCACGTTCCAAGCAAACCAAGGCGCTGAAAAACAGCTTCAATCTTTGCTAACCGCAATGCTAGAGCCAACCAGAAAAGAGTCAGGCTGCGTAATGTATCGCTTACTGCAAGATTCAAACAACGTGGGACGATTTACGTTTCAAGAGCAGTTTACCGATCAGCAAGCCTTTGATTTTCACTGCCAGCAACCCCATTTTCTCAACTTGTTAAACCAGCTCGAAGGGGTGATCAGTGCAGATCCAGAAATCACCTTCTACCATGAACTAGAAGGCTGATCGCCAAGATCAGACTAACGCTCCTCAAAAGGAGCGTTAGCTTCTTATTGAAAAGGTTAATCGCGCTTATTCACTGATGAAGTAGGCGGATAGCCAAAGGCCTTTTTATAGGCATTCGTAAAATTGGAGGGATGTCGATAACCCGCATGGTAGGCAACTTCCGTGATTGAAGCTAAGCCTTGCTCTAAGTGCTTACGCGCAACATCCAATCTTCGACGTGTGATGTAGCTTTTAACGCTGCAGCCAATCACTTGCTTGAACTTTCTTCTTAGGTTTGACTCACTGGTCGCGGAGTACTCCGCAAGATCTTTGGCGGTTAACTCCTTATCTAAGTTGTCTTCAATATAGTGAATAACATCATTAATAGACTGCTTAGCGCTGCTGGTGACCGTGCTACGCTCAGAAACCACTGTAGAAGTCACAGGTACACTCTCTTCAACTGACAATTGCTCGAACACCTCCAGCAACAAGCCTTGCGCTAAGGTTTCAAGTTTCATTTTTTTAAAGGATTCGTTGCTGTTGTGGAGCTTGATGATCTGACTGACTAAATCGACAAAATGGTCATTGAGTGACAACTCAAAGTTAGCAAGGTGCTGAGAAACAAACGCCGCAACGGGGCTATGTGGCTCAATACGTTCTTGAATCCACTCGAGTGGCACCAACACTTTCAGCTTAGAGACTTTATTGCCACTGTGGACCGTTCGCCTAAACGTCGCGGGTTTGGCTAAGTTCACCACTAGTCCCTTGCTCCCCGATTGTGCATCCATCACAAAACTAAGATCGTCGTAGCTAAAGTCGAGTTTACCTTCAACTAAAACAATAAATATCAAAGCATTACGAGCGGTAGAGATCACATGATGATCTCTAAGCTCTGTGGTGGAACCCCAATGTAAAGAGAACCCCTGCTTGACTTTGTAAGTATCAACCTCCCCCTCCAATAAAGGATCAGTGAGGCTTTCTGACACCATTTGATGCTTTTCTTCGTTCTCAATCCAGCGCACCAAAGCACTGGTTCGAAACGATGAAGGAGATCGACTGTTCATAATCACTCGCCATTTTGAATAACACTACAGTTATTTTGAATAACCAAATGTGCTGTTCCCTACCTGAAAACAAAATTAACATAAATGATAATTAATATCATTAAGCAAAAGATGGGTAGTCAATGAAATGGATTGTTCTTATTACGACTTTGCTCGTTCATACCGCTAACGTGCAGGCAATGACGATAAAAATGGATGAAACTCAGTCTTTCGAGCTAAATTTAGCCGGAGAAAATACACTGGTTGTTGATAAACCGGGTTACTACCGAGGTTACGTTCGCAGCAATCGCTTTATCAATAAATTGCTCGCTTATACCCCAAATGGCGAGCTGGTAAAAACGCTCATTGGCAGCAAAAGTAAAGAGACGGAAATTTTTTGGCTTATCGCAAAAGCCGGTAACTACCAGCTCAAGATAGATATGGCTTCTCCCGAGTCATCAAAGGTTCAAATAAAGCTTAGCCAAATTCCACTCAAGGATGACCAGTACGTTTCCGCTCCCTCTAAGATCACGAGCCCTCTTATCCAACGCACAATGGCAGATCTCGCTGAGGGCAAAGTAGACTCTCAGTCTATATTCTGGCAAGAGATCTCAGCGACTGGCGCTCCGCTGGTCGAGTACAAACAAGATGGCAACGCGGTCATCACCTTCTTGTACCGAGGAGAAGTAAACAACGTCAGGCTTCTAGGGGCTCCTTACGGTGGTCATGCTCAGTTAAGCCATATTGAAGGCACAGACATCTGGTATCGCTCTTTTGAAGTACCCGACAGCACTCGCCTCTCCTACCGCTTGGCTCCGAACGTTCCACAGTTAAGCGTTGATAAGAATCGCGAGCAAAGAAAAGCAGTGCTGGCGACAGCTCAGCCGGATCCATTAAATATTCAGCCTATTTTTGGCCCAGACTCAGGGCTGTTTGGCTCAGCTTCTACCTTGACCTTGCGTAATGCGAGTAGCGATCGCATAGCTCAGGAGCAAGGCAAACCAAAAGGCCAAATGACCTCTTTTCGCTTTCAATCATCGACAGACCTAGAGCCAAGAGAAATCACCCTCTACACGCCAAATTCTGTATACCCAGTCACCAAGTCGTCACCATTATTAATCCTATTTGATGGCGAGGCTTATCTCAACAAGGTGCCAACACCACGCATCATGGATAACTTGATCGCAACCAAACAAGTCCCACCAATGCGGGTGCTGTTTATTAATCCGCCTAGGCCAAGTTTAAGAGCGAAAGAACTCACGCCGAATAAGGCCTTCGCTCAAATGATGGCAACCGAGCTAATGCCATGGCTATGTACTCATCACTCCGTTTGCCCTAACGCTGAAAACACCGTGTTATCTGGCTCTAGTTTTGGGGGATTAGCATCTATGTACATTGCGTTAGAGTATCCGGAACATTTTGGCAAAGTCCTCAGCCAATCAGGCTCTTTTTGGTGGCAGCCTAAAGAGGCGGAAAGAACTCAGTTGAGCTGGATGGCTCAGTTGGTTAACTCAAAGCCAACGCAAAACCTCAGCATCTACCTTAATGCTGGCTTGTTCGAAACCGAACCCCAATACGCAAGCATTCTTCAAACCAATCAACAACTTTTTAGCACACTGACAGAAAAAGGTTACCGTGCCCATTTTCAAAGTGCTGCGAGCGGCCACGACTATTTTAGTTGGCGCGTCATGTTAGCTGATGGACTCAACGTCTTGTTCAGCGATTAAGTCCCAAGGAAAATCAACAAAATGGAACCAAGAAAAATCAACACTATAGAAAAGAGTAAGCTGGCGACAGCGATCGCTTTCACCACATGCATCGCCATGCCTGCGCTTGCTGACGATACAACAACCTACATGGACACTGTTGTTGTCACTGCAAGTAAATATGAAGCCTCAATCAAAGAAGCGCCCGCATCAATCTCGGTGATCACCCGCGAAGAAATTGACCAGCTTCCCGCAACAGATATCACGACGGCTCTGGAGAACGTCGCGGGGGTGCATGTCGCTAAGACTACTGGCGCAGAACCGAGAGTCATTATCCGTGGTTTGCAGAATCAAAACTCTTCCAATGGTAACTACACGCTTTTCTTGATCAATGGGCGTCGAATTAGTTCGAGTGAGACCGTTATTCGTGGCGCATCTTTTGACTTGTCTAGCATTCCAATGAGTGCGATTGAGCGAATTGAAGTAGTACGAGGCCCAATGTCCTCCTTGTACGGCAGTGAGGCGATAGGCGGCGTTGTTAACGTTATCCTTAAAACTCCCACCTCCGATACTCACGTCGCGGGCAGTTTGGCTTACAGTTCACCACAAGATCGTAAAGCCAATGAGTTGCTGTCTGATGCAGATGGCGAGTTAAAAAGCGGTAACGTGTTCGTTAGCGGCTCTATCATTCCACAAGTATTAACTTACAGTGCAAGCGTGGATATCAGTAACCAAAATGCCTGGTTCCCAGAAGATGCTGGAGATAATTTTTCACCGCAAACTGAGACAAAAACGAAAGTCGTTTCGCGGTTCACTCAACTGGCTCGCTACAGAAAATGATGAGTTCTATCTAGATTTGTCTTATTCAAAAGACGAGCGCGTGGAAAACAGTTATTTCAGTACGTTTAATGGTGTATTGACCAGCGACTACGACGGCAAAAAGATGACCAGCACCTTAGGTTACCTGCGCAATTGGGAGTGGGGTGAATCCGATGCCAGTTATTTCTATGAGTCTTCAGAGGTGCATGAGAATAACTTCCACCCTCTCGTTGATGAAGCCGATATGACGCAAAACAACCATACCGTTGACGCACGCTTTGTGGTCGATAATCTTGACAGCCAAATTGTATCGGTTGGCGCGCAGATGTCCTATACAGAAGTCGAAAACAAACGAGACTATACTGGCTCTCGCTCTGTCACCCAGAGTGCGGTCTACGCTCAAGACGAGTACTACATAACCGACGATCTTACCGCAACGTTAAGCGGACGATTTACTCACAACAACCAGTTTGGTAACGACTTTAGCCCTCGACTCTACTTAGTGTATAACGGTATTGAAAACTTGACCTTTAAGGGGGGATACGGCGAAGGCTTTAAAGCGCCGACTATTTTCCAATCCTCTAAAGACTTCTCACTGGTGAGCTGTGGAGGTCGATGTACCCTAATTGGTAACCCTGATTTAAAACCGCAAACATCCAAAACCTATGAGCTGTCAGCAATGTACTCGGGGGATGCTGGATTCGTGCAAGCAACCGGATTTTTCAACGACGTGAAAAACCTGATTGACCGAGACCTAGAGCCTTACATTTCCGGATCATCAAACATCATTCAGTACGAAAATGTCGAAAGCGTAGAGACAAAAGGTGTTGAGCTTGAAGGCCAATACGATATCTCATCTAGCTGGTCATTAACAATGAACGCTACCTATACAGATGCTAAAAACAAAGATGACAACCAGGACATCTCCTACACTCCAGAATGGTTGGCGAATGCAAATGTAAACTGGGCTGCAACGAAAAACATTGCTCTGTTTGCCGGGGTCAATTACACCGGAGAACAGAAAGACGGTAACGACTCTAAACTCGACCCGTATTCTATTTTGACAATTGGTGGTTCCTACGCGTTCAATGACTACGTCAAGATCAGAACCGGCATCACCAACTTAACCGATGAGAGACTTGATGACACCGACCTTGACTATCAAGCTACCGAAGTGGGAAGAGCCTATTACCTCAAGTTAGATTTTGAATACTAATAGGACATAAAACAGAGGGCGCCTTTACGGCGCCCTTGGTTAACTTTCTTGCTGTGCTTCTTTTATCATATGTAAATGCACATCTTGTTGTGGGAACGGAATAGAAATCCCCTCTTTATCAAAACGTAACTTCACCTCTTTGGTTACGTCCCAGTACACATCCCAGTAATCATCGGTTTTAACCCAAGGTCGAACGATAAAGTCAACTGAAGACGTATTCAAAGTATGCACCTTGATGGTCGGCTCAGGAGTTCGCAGAACGGCAGGATGCGCCATTACTATCTCCGTGAGTACGGCTTCCGCCTTCAGTAAATCATCGCCATAGCCGATCCCAAATACCATATCCACCCGACGTACACGCTCGTGAGTCACATTCTTGATCACATCTCCCCAAATCTTACTGTTAGGTATGATGATGATCTGATTATCGAATGTCTTAATCGTTGTATTCACTAAACTCATATGGCTAACTTTACCGTCCACACCACCTGCGAAAACAAAATCCCCGACGTCGAATGGACGATAGATCAATAACATCATGCCTGCCGCAAAGTTCGATAAAGTATCTTGCAATGCAAAACCGATGATCACACCCGCGATACCGAAACCGGTCAATACAGGAGCAAGATTTAACCCTATCTGCGATAGTGCAACTAAGATACCGATAATCCACACAATGTTACCAGACATACCAATAAAGAAGTCTTGCATCAATTGCGAGAGTTTAAGGTTTTTCGACACCACGGTTTTGCTCACTACTTTCTTGGTCAACTTAGCAATCATGCTGGTGACAAGCAGTAGAAAGGCGAAGACTAATAGTTGAAACAAGTGCTGAGGAGCATTGTTAGCAAACCAATCCCACAGGTTAGTCGACCAATGAGATACAATTGAAATTAACACCTTACCGTCGAGTAAGTCTTGAGTGATACTTCCTGTCACTTCAAAGATCAGGCGCTTATATTCTGACGTATCAAGCCCAAGCTGATCAGCGATCGCGATTTGCGAATTTAGACTTTCAACCGCAATCGACATGCGCTGTTTGATAACCAACTGCATCAACTGCATCGTTGATTTTTCCGATTCAGGACTGGCAGAGAGCTGTTTTGCAACCGCTGCGGTTTGCTGACTGAAATACTCAACAGACGCCGATAACAACCTTAAACGCTTACGCACTAGATCTCGAAACTGCTCTTCAGCCAGCGCTTCGTCCACCCCTAACGCAGTCAACCACTGGATATTCTGCCAATTGGACTCGATAGCGGTATCAAGATAATGTTGAAGTTCTTGATAATTGTTCAGCAAGCTGAGGCGATCTTCTTCTTTGGCATTATCGATCGTCTCATTAAGTTTTTTGATTTTATCTTCCAAATACTCAGTCGCCGCCAAAGAGTAGCGTTGCTGAATCTCAACTTGTTCAATGAGCTTACTTTTTTCGATTGAGCCGCGATTAATCGCCGTCGCTAATGCTGACCTAAGTTCTTCATTCTTTTGAAACAGCTTGAGCTGTAACGCATCTTTCTCTTCACCACTTGCTGTCGCGAGTGTAGCCGTAAGCTCTTTGAGATCACCGTTTATCTTCTCTAACCGTTGCTCAGATTTGGAAAGCGTAGGTTCAACACTTTCTTCCGCTGCGTGGGAAGACATGCTCAAACTAAGGCTAAATGCCATCAGCAAAGCGTAAAAACATAACATCAAGTTACCGCGAGATAACTGTCCCATGCTCACCTCAACCTATTAAGTCTTTGTTTCTTTTGTAGATAACTATAATTGTACACCACAAACCAAAAATCACCTGTCGAAACATCGTCAACTATCGGTAAAAACAAAAACAGCCGCGTTTGCGGCTGTTCTCGTCAAGGGATTATCTATTGGGATGATTCAAAATGTGGTCTTCCCAATCGACAACGTCTATCTCGTAAACGACTTTGTTACGCACGCTCTCTCCCGCGGCATGCATTGCCGACTTAGAACCTGTCAATAATGGATGCCATTCTGGCAATGGTTGGTCTTCCGCCAGCAGGCGATAAGCGCAGGTGTGTGGTAACCAAGTAAAGTCATCGATGTCTTCTCGAGTTAACTTGGTACACTCTTCACCCGAAGTAAATCGGTTTGGGTAATCTTTACATGAGCAGGTTTTACTGTTGAGCCAACTACACGCTACATTGGTGTAATAGATCTCGTCTGTATCTTCATCCATAAGCTTGTGTAGACAGCATTTACCACAACCATCACACAGAGATTCCCACTCTTGCTCGGTCATTTGCTCTAGTCTTTTACTTTGCCAAAATGGTTCGCTCATCGGTGTTACTTCGTTATCAGACAGGGGTGCGATTTATACCTTTATGCCTACTAAAGTTCAAGCGCAAAGTTTGGGCTGATCCAGCTTTGCTTTTTTGCTACTATCGCGCCCTTACTTTTTATGAGGTTCATCTAATGGATTGTCGTCTCGGCTGCGGCGCATGTTGTATCGCTCCCAGTATCTCTTCTCCTATTCCTGGCATGCCGAAAGGTAAACCTGCTGGCACCCGCTGCATTCAGTTGAATGAGGACAATTTGTGCAAACTCTTTGGTCAACCAGAGAGACCTAAGGTGTGTCACGAGTTTAAGCCCTGCCCTGTTGTGTGCGGAAAGACAAATCACCAGGCATTAGAGAACATCACCGAGTTGGAAAATCTGACATAACCCACGCTCCATAACTGAGACAAACTCCGTTTCTGTCATTCACCCACCTTATTTCTCAGTTTCATTCACATCACGCTGACATTTATCTACTATCTTGACCGGGTCTTCCAAACATAAAAACAGGAAACCCATGAACAAATACATAGCAGAATCTTTTGGTACCTTTTGGCTCGTACTCGGTGGCTGTGGCAGTGCCGTTTTAGCAGCTGGTTTTCCAGACGTTGGCATTGGCTTGCTAGGTGTGTCGCTTGCCTTTGGTCTCACTGTTTTAACCATGGCTTATGCAATTGGTCATATCTCAGGGTGTCACTTAAACCCTGCCGTAACTATCGGCCTTTGGGCTGGCGGTCGATTTGAGACCAAACATGTTGTGCCTTATATCATTGCACAAGTTATCGGTGGTCTTATCGCAGGTGGCGTGCTGGCCCTTATTGCTACTGGCCAAGCTGGTTTCGATATTGCGGCTTCTGGCTTTGCCTCAAACGGCTTTGCAGAGCATTCTCCAGGTCAATACTCAATGACTGCTGCACTCGTGACCGAAGTGGTCATGACCATGATGTTCTTAATTATCATTATGGGCGCTACGGATCAACGCGCTCCACAAGGGTTTGCACCTATTGCCATTGGTTTAGGCTTAACGCTGATTCACCTAATCAGCATTCCAGTAACCAACACTTCAGTGAACCCGGCTCGTAGTACTGCCGTAGCGGTGTACGTTGGGGATTGGGCGGTATCTCAACTCTGGCTATTCTGGGTTGCGCCAATTGCTGGTGCTATTCTAGGTGCTGTTTGTTATAAGCTAATCGCTGGTAAAAATTAGCACTCACTACTCATTACCCTTTCTGGCCGCATAACGGTGTGGCCAGACAATCTCATCCGCTATTTTCATCCTATTTTACCTAGCCCATCACAAGTTTCTTTTCTAGTCACAATTGGTCACACCACAAAGCATTCGTACAGGTTATAGTTTCTCCCTCGATAAATGCCTACATAGCCAGCTATGACGACAAAAACTACTTTCGAAGTTCTTTTAGTTGAAGATGACAATGAGCTCGCAGAACTGATCCAAGATTTTCTTCAATGCTATGAATTTAACATTACTATCGTCACTGACGGTATCACGGCAGTGAAAACGATATTAGACCAACAACCAGACTTGGTGATTCTTGATATCATGCTGCCCGGACAAAGTGGTATGGAAGTATGTCGGGCTGTAAGATCTCAATATTCAGGAATGATTCTGATGCAGACTGCGCTGGATGATGACATCGACCAAGTCATGGGTTTAGAACTCGGCGCTGATGACTATGTGGTCAAACAAATAAAACCACGTTTGTTGCTTTCTCGCATCCGTGCGCTACTTCGCCGTCAAGACAGAAATCCTGCCGACCAAAATGAGATTAGGCTTGGGTCGTTAACAATTAACCTTCACTATCGAAGTGTGGAACTGAACCAGCAGCCAATTAAGCTTTCTACTTCCGAGTTCGAGCTACTGCACTTTTTGGCCAAGCAAGCTGGACGAGTCGTATCACGTGACGACATCGCGCAGCAGATTAGGGGCTTTGAGTACGATGGGTTAGACCGATCAATTGATCGACGTATTTCTCGCTTACGTCGCACTCTCAATGATGACCCAAATCAACCTTGCTTGATAAAAACCATTCGGGGCGTAGGTTATCAACTTTGCGCCACCTCTCCGGAAGCATAAGCAATGATTAGAGCGTTTTTGATCCTATGGCTAGCCGTGTTTGGGCCAATCGTTTTGCTCATTTTCCCCAATCAGATGAACCCGATTCAGCGATTAAATGAAGCGTTTTCTGAACAGTTTTTTCAGCAAATATATTCCGTCAACTTTGACATTTTATCAGATAAGCTGCGCCATCAACCTAAAGACAAGTGGTCACCCATCATTGAGCAATACGCGAGCCACTTTGCTTATCCGTTAAAACTTGCTCAGTTGTCCGACTATCAATCAGACGACACGTTATACCAGTCTTTAGTCGCAGGTGAAGTGTCATTTTTGTACGACGACCCTATGGCTCTAATTCAACGCGTTGACGACAGTGAGCACGTCATCTATTTCGCTTTGAACGAGTCCACCGAGCTCGCAGTACTCAACCAAGCCAAAGGCACATTATTTCTCGCGGCAGAACATCTAAGAACCCTTCCACCGGAGCAGTGGCAACAAGACCTCGCGAGACAAAATCAGAAAATCCCATTCGCCATAAGCTTGAAAACCGAGTCAGACCTTTCCAGCGTTGAGCATCAAGCTGTCCGCCACGCGAATAACCAAGCAGTCAGTTACCTTAATGACCATGGCCAGGTAGAGCTTCTTGCCCCCGTTGTACCAGGAACATGGTTACACGTACACGATGATCTTTCTCAAGCGACGCAACTTAAACTAACCACAGCAATAGGGTTGCTGTTTTTCTTACTCATTTCTATCGCTTTAGTCATTTGGGTCTACCCATTATGGCGCGACCTCAAGCGCTTAGTTCGAACTGCGAACGAGTTTGGTAACGGTCAATTATCTAAGCGGGCAACCACGAGTCGAATGTCTATGGTGTCCCAACTCGGCCTCTCGTTTAACCGCATGGCCGATAACATTGAAAGTTTAATTGCAGGCCAAAAAGAGCTCACTAATGCGGTGGCTCATGACCTAAGAACACCGCTATATCGACTACGTTTTGCATTGGAAATGCTTGACGACCAGGACACCACACCCAGTCAACGAGAGAAATATCGTCGTACGGTAGATTCCAGTTTGGAAGATTTGGATCATTTAATAAATCAAAACCTGTTGTTATCAAGGTACAGCCGCGTCGCTGACATTAGTCAGTTCGCGCATACTCATCTAGTTGTTCATCTAGAACAAGAAATCGACAGTTTTAAGCTGGAGCACCCAGAACTACAAGTTTTATTCTCCTGCTCCGAGACGCTAAGAACACAGCAGCTATTACTCGATAAAAACGCTTTGCTAAGAGCGTTCAGAAACCTGCTCAGCAATGCGGGTCGCTTCGCCGAGCAAACCATTCAGATTTCTTTTCGTCTCTCCGGCTCACATTATTTAATCTCGGTTGAAGACGATGGTCATGGGATATCTGATACGTGTTGGAAGCGTATTTTTGAGCCATTTGTGCAACTCGACAACCAAGCTCGAGGCAGTGGCCAAGGACATGGCTTGGGGCTCGCCATCGTCAAGCAGATTATGACTTGGCATGACGGAAATGTTGTCGTCAAACACTCAAACCTAGGAGGGGCCAAGTTTGTACTTAGTTGGCCAATACTAACAGAAAACCGTAATAGTAAATTGTGACCAAACAGGACACAAAGCGTCCATAAACCACCAACGACTCATCACTGATATCAATGCTAATTTTGACTGACCGTACATCTTGTCATTCAAAAGGACGCTCTATGAATATTCGGCACATCGCTGTATCCATTTGCTTACTCTCACACGCCGCTATCGCTCAACCTACTCTGTGGCAACCCGGTTTCAGTGGTTCAATCAGTATTAATGCTGGGTTTGGTCAAAACCAATCACAGCAAAATACGCACGATGACAACGCTTTAACGACCACATTAAACAGCGATGGAAAGCAAACCAAACACGCTACGCCATTTATCCTCGGCCGTTTACAGTACAATACGGGCAATACTCTAATTTATATAGGCAACAGCGAAGACCAAATAACGCAAGCGCAGTTCCAGGCTGAACTTGGCGTAGCCCAAAGAATCAGTAAAAGCGCCATCTTAACAGGGGCTGTTTTCGCTAACTTACCAGGAATGGATGAAGTATGGCGCGATCCTTACCTTATTAATCAAGATCGCCAAACCAGTGAGCAGCAAGTCGCTGGCGTGAGAGTTGCGGCTGATTTTTCAACCTTCTTCCCCATCTCTGTTAAGTATGCATACGCTCAAAACAATATTGAGCAAGATGAAATAGGTGCTTCACAAAACCTTTCGGCGTCGCAACGCGATATGCTCGACCGAGAAAGTCAGTATCAGCGGTTTGGTAGCGAATTCACCTTCCCTTTGCATCGCGCGTTAGTTATATCGCCAGCCCTTTACTACACGGTCAGGAATGCCAAAGGCCAAGCCCATTCTTTCAGCCAGCTAAGTGCTCAGCTTTCTCTCACTTACTCTCATCAGCAACACACTTTGATAACAACAGTACGTAACAGTTCAACCGCATTTGAACAAGAGAATCCCGTTTTTGATAGTAAGCAGGACCAACAAAGCATGGGGATATTCTCTGTTTACAGCTATGCAGGAGTATTTGGCTGGCGCAATACCCAATTGAACATAATGGCTGGGTATCAAACGACTGACTCGGACATCGATTTCTATAACAGTCAGGACAGTTTTGTGTCTACTGGCATGAGTTACAACTTTTAATGAAGGAGCACCAAAGAATGAACGTAATCAGGTTAATGATGGTGTTATTTGCAATCACCACTTTGGGATGTGTTGATGACGCAACCGATGCAGAAAAGTACACGAAGCCGACCGTAGATGCGGGAGCAGATCAGGTGCAAACACTGCCGATCAATAGCCTAACTCTGCGAGGCTCGGCTAAAACCTACCCAAAGCACCTCTACAAAATAAAGTCGACACGTTGGAGCCAAGTCTCTGGTCCGCAGCAACTGGCAATACTCAATGCAGACGAACTCGCAGCGACCGTCCTTAATCCAACCATTGCTGGAACCTATGAGTTCGAGTTTTATGCCAAAGACAGCCTTGGGCGTACCAATACTGATCGAGTCAAAGTGATACTTCGCGCTGCGCAACCAATCCAACAGGCTCAATCAACGACTAGCTATACCGATGACTACGAAGCTATGTGGAACTACGTGGTTACCGAATATGCAGATTACGCCAACATTGAAGATAAATGGCAGCAACTTTACCAACCATATTGGGTAAAAACAGCCGAGGCGAGTTCAGAGGAAGCGTGGCAAAAAATACTCGTAGAAATTGAGCAGGAACTAGGCTTAGCCAACCTTACTCTTGCTCAAGCACAGCAGAGAGTCGCTCAACCTTTAAGTTGGGAATGGTACAATAACAATGGCATCGCAGAAGTGAAGATTAAGAATGCTCATGTCGACCATTTAGACGAAATCAATCAGCAAGTTGCCAGCATGTTAGCGCTTTCACCAGACCTGTATAAGATCCAGCTTCAGTTGCTCGACGCACAAACTCTGGATCGTCAAACACAGTTGATGCTGATGCAAATATTTTCCACTTCGAAGTCTGGGCTCTGTATACACAATCAACTTAGGCAACATGATTGTATTACGATCAAAGCTAACCCTTATCTAAAAGGGTTAGATGTCGAACTGATTACTGTCAACGCCGACTCAGAAAGAGCCGAGCTAAGACACTTTTTCAACGCTTCTTTAAGCGAAGTAAACATCCTATTAATTCCGGAATTAAGGCTACCCAAGTAAATCTAGCGAGCTGAATACCAAAAAAGCGATGCCTATGCATCGCTTTCGTTTATTTAACCTAACTTCTGTCTACCGAGTAGAGAGTGGGATAACGTTGTGCCATCGACTAATTCCAGCTCGCCTCCAACAGGAACACCGTGAGCAATTCGGCTAGCGGACACTTGGCTCTCCTTACATAACTCTGCAATGTAATGAGCCGTCGCTTCTCCCTCAACTGTCGGGTTAGTGGCCAATATTACTTCGGAGATATCACCGCGACGCAGGCGATAGTCCAAAACATCTAAGCCGATATCACTTGGCCCGATCCCATCAAGCGGTGATAGGTGCCCCATTAAAACAAAATAACGTCCTGAGTACTGGCCTGTCGCTTCAACTGCAGCAATGTCTGCAGGGCTTTCAACCACACAAAGTTGTCCATTTTCTTGTCGCTTGGGGTTAGTGCAGATGTGACACACTTCTTCTTCGGTGAAAGTGCGGCATTCACTACAGTGACCAATCTCGGTCATCGCCTGACTGAGAGCATCAGCTAACTGCAATCCGCCTTTTCTATCGCGCTGTAACAAATGAAAGGCCATACGCTGAGCCGACTTGGGGCCAACCCCAGGTAGACAACGTAAGGCCTCCATCAATTGTTCCAGCATATGACTGGTACGCATTAACTAACCTTGTCGATTAGAACGGCATCTTCATACCTGGTGGTAGTTGCATACCGCCAGTTACGCCAGCCATTTTCTCTTTTTGAGTTTCTTCAACGCGGCGAGCAGCATCGTTGAATGCAGCAGCGATAAGATCTTCAAGCATCTCTTTGTCGTCTTCCATCAAGCTTTCATCGATTTCTACACGACGTACGCTGTGGCTACCAGTAATCGTTACTTTCACTAGGCCAGCACCAGACTCACCCGTTACTTCCATATTCGCGATTTCTTCTTGAAGCTTTTGCATACGCTCTTGCATTTGCTGGGCTTGCTTCATCAAGTTGCCCATACCGCCTTTACCAAACATGTTTATCTCTCTGGTTAGTTAGCTTGTTTCGTTATTAGATGAGGTTGAAAGAGTGATTTTTCAACCCCGAAAAATTATATCGGTCTCACACTGTCTTTATCGAGCTCGGCTGCAAAACGCATTTCGATGAACTTAACGTGCTCATCTTTTTCTAGGCTATCAAACGCATTTTGTAGTTTGCCTTGATACAGTGTATCTCTTAATTCTAGTGGGGTTTCACCACTTTCACCGACTTGAACGCTCAGGTGACACTCTTCACCTAACACTTGATTCAGCGCACTTAGCAACTCGCTTTGTGCTCGGTCAGTGTTTAAATGCGCTTGCTGTGGTCTTAGTGTCAGTAAGATCGAAGTTCCGTTCTTCTCGTAATATGAGTTAAGCGCAAGCTGTTCGGTTAGCTTAGCCGTCTCTAACTGGCTGATTAGTTTCGCCCAATCACTTTGCTCAAGACTTTCCACCACCAGTTTTTGCACCATTTCTGGTGTTTTTTCATGCTCTAAAGCTTTCTTTAACTGGGTTGGTGTTAGCTCCGTTTTCTGCGGCTTCTTTTGCGGCAAAATCGGCTTCCAACGATAAGCTTCATCTTTATCAGGCTCAGCAGTCGCGATTGCATTTGGGTTAGACAATGGCGACACCTGCGCAGTTCCACCGTGTTTTTGTGCAACACGGTCTAATACTGAACTTGGTTTTTCAGATGTCGCTTTAGTCTTTTTTGGCGCTTGACCTTGGGTACTGTCTGTAGCGGAAGAAAGCCCTTTACGCTGAGAGCGCAGTTGATGACGCAAACCACTAATTGGCCCTGAGTTACGGGGCTGCTGCGCTGGTGCGTGCTGTGCTGGCGCAGAAGACTGAGGCTGCACTGCTTGTTCATATTGGGCAGGAGACTCATCGTACATAGGAGGTGCATCATACTGAGGAGGCTCAGACATATAGTGCGGAGGTGCGTCGTAGCTCTGTTCTGGTGTAGGAACAGGCTGCTGAGTCATTGCAGTAGGTCTTGTTAGTGCGGGAGCTTGAGCAGCAGGAGCCGGTGTTGGTGCAGCCTGTTGTGCTTGCGGCGCGTTTTGCTCTACAGCGACATTAACTGACGCTTGTGTAGAGATAACATTAGCCTGTGGTTTCGAGGCGGGTCTAAACGCCATCATGCGTAACACAACCATCTCTAGGCCAATGCGCTCAGAAGGCGCTAAAGGAAGATCTTGCCGACCTTTAAGCGCAATTTGGTAGTAAAGTTGAACGTCTTGTGGCGACAACTCACGACTGAGCAGTTCGATTTTATCTGCATCTGGCTGGGATTTATCTAAGGTCGATGGCAATGCTTGATACATCGCCATACGGTGTAATTGGGTAGCGAGTTGCTGGAGCAAACCATCCCATTCGACACCGTTTTGAGCTAGAGCAGACAAGGTTTCCATCGCTTGCTCAGGCTGCTTAGAACTGATCGACTCGAGCAAATGCAACGCCTGATCTGTGTCTAATGTGCCCAGCATATGAGCAACGCTTTCCGCCATTACGGAGCCATTGCCAAGTGCAATCGCTTGGTCTGTCAAGCTCAAAGCATCACGCATACTGCCATCGGCTGCATGAGCAATCATACCCAAGGCGCGTGGCTCTGAGGTCACCGCTTCATGACCCAAAATATGATCCAGTTGCTCATGAATAGTATCAACAGTGATTGGCTTTAAGTGAAACTGTAAACAACGAGACAGTATCGTTACCGGCAATTTCTGTGGATCCGTTGTCGCTAATAGGAACTTCACATACTCAGGCGGCTCTTCAAGCGTTTTTAATAAGGCATTGAAGCTATGACGAGAGAGCATGTGAACTTCATCGATCAGATAAACCTTAAACCGTCCACGAGCAGGTTTGTACTGAACGTTATCGAGTAATTCACGAGTATCTTCGACCTTAGTACGTGAAGCAGCATCGATTTCAAGTAGATCAACGAAACGGCCTTCGTCGATCTCTTTACAAGTATCACATTGACCACATGGTGTCGCGGTAATACCTGTTTCACAGTTTAACCCTTTGGCAAACAATCGACCTATGGTGGTTTTACCCACACCACGGGTGCCACTAAATAAGTAGGCATGGTGGAGTCGATTTTGGGCTAAAGCATTCTCTAATGCTGTTAAGACATGACTTTGCCCTACTACTTCATTGAACTTAGTAGGGCGCCACTTTCGCGCTAAGGCAAGATAACTCATGAATCTATATCCGATTAGTGACCTTCGAACTCACAGATGCTGTATACGTTCAGACCTAGGCCTTCAAGACGCTTATCGCCACCGATTTCCGGCAGGTTGATGACAAACGCAGCGTGCTCTACAACACCGCCAAGTTGACGAATCAGTTTTGTTGTCGCTTCGATGGTACCACCTGTTGCCAGAAGATCATCAACAACCAGCACTTTATCACCTTCGACGATTGCGTCTGTATGAATTTCAAGCGTATCTGTGCCGTACTCAAGTTCGTAGGATTGCGCCACAGTCTCGCGTGGTAATTTACCTGGTTTACGAACCGGAACAAATCCAACACCTAATTCTAGCGCTAGAGGAGCACCAAACAAGAAACCGCGTGCTTCGGTACCCACGATTTTAGTAAAGCCCATAGATTGGTACTTCTCGACCAACAGTTTGATCGTCGCTTGGTAAGCGGCAGGGTCTTCCATCAGACTGGTTACATCACGGAATAGAATGCCTGGTTTTGGGTAGTCTTGGATGCTTTTAATACTAGATTTGATCAGTGTGAGTGTTTCAGTTGTCATATTTCATTACTTAGATTGGCTAGGCTTGGTGGTTTATATAATAAGTATTCTTCAAGCGGTAGCGTGGGTTCTCTGCACAATGCAAGGCCGAATACATAATCGGCATGCTGACTAAAAATTTTGTGCCTAAAAAACAAACGCCCACTCGAAGGTGGGCACGCTTCCTTGCAATCTTAGTGATTTTCTTCCTTGTCAGCAAGGTGCTCCATCACAGGCAAACGAATAAACCAAGTTAAGAGTAGCGCCAACATAACCAGTAGCATAACTTTTAGCCACCAGTTGGGGACAAACCAAATCGAAAAGCTGAAACTGAGCAGAATATAGATCGCCCCCCGTTGCTTCACTTTGGTCGTGACGGCCTTATGGCTATGCCAATTATCGAGGATCGGGCCAAACGTTTTGTGTTGATGGAGCCAGCGATGAAATCTGGGACTGCTGCGCATAAAACATGCACTAGCAAGAAGGATGAAAGGCGTTGTCGGTAAAAGTGGCAGGAATATGCCTAGAAAGCCTAGGCACAAGCATGTAATACCAACAATATTTAAACCAAGTCTACGAATACTGATGGCATGCTCCAATCTGGTATCTAGAAGCCTGCATATCCGTTAAATACACGGATCCAAGTCAATGTCGCTGGAAGTGTAGGGATAAGTAGGACTGCAATAAAACCTAAAAAGTAAAAGATATTATAAGGTTCTTTAAAATCTTTGTCTGCCATGGGAATGCTTCTCTAAATGTAGGTGACGACTTATTAAACCCACGTTAATTGAGCGTTAACGCATTGGGTTATTTTTGTTTCGGCGGACTATACCCTATTCTGTGCCCTACAAACACCGAATAAAATCAGGGTTATTAAGATTTCTATGACTAGTGAGAGGGGTGCTTAAGCACTCCCCCCTCTGTAAATATCCAAACTGAAGCTACTTGAACCAAGACAGCTCAGAGAAACTTGGCAGGCCGATTGAATGGGTAATTCATCGGTAATGAAGTTCTTAACACAGTTATCACCTAAGCGAACACCAGCATGAACATGCTGCGAAATGTAACCATTAGACCACTGGCAATCTAAACCCGCTGGCAGCAATGACAACGTACCTTCCGACAAATCTGCTACGCCAAACAACGCCTTAACTGGTGTTGCACATTCAGAGCACTTAATCCCTTTTTCGACTAAATACGCGATGTCCTTCAAATCGGCATTAAAGCATTTGAGGTTACGTAAGTAGTCATGGAATAGCGCTCGGACCAGTAACGTGGTCGCCGCCCCGTGCTCCCCCTCACTGGCCGAGTCAACGACATAGAAGGCAAACTGACCATTCATCAGCCAAGCGTAATCATACACAATTGGCATCACTTCGGTTGATTGCAGTAGTCGATAACTGCACTTCCAATCACCTTGAGAGGTGTCCCTATCCGGTAACAACGCATGCAACAGATCTTTTGCCGCACTGCGGTTTTCTTGCAAGAATTCTAAGTGCCAATGAAGCTCTTGCTCCTCTGGAACATCACCGCTATCGACTCGGAACCATTGACTAGCAAAGTCACGCTGGTCACTGATATGGTTGTCGGAATCATCGAGGGTGTTTTCAATCGCACATACCAGATGCTCATAATTGCCAATTGGCTTCGGCAAGAAATCTTTAATTCCGTAGCGCAACGCCTTTGCGACATCAGACATATCATCGGTCGCTGACACCACGATAAGGGGTAAAGAAGGGTATTCCAAACTCACTTCTTCGACAAATTCAATGCCATCAAGAACAGGCATTGCTAAGTCACACATAATGATATCGGGCTCACAATCACGTAACTTACGTAATCCTTCCAAGCCATTCTCTGCTTCAACGACTTTAAAGCCTTGGGAAACCAAAAACGCCGAAGTAATTCGACGGAAGATAGGATCATCATCGACCAACATGACGAGTTTTTCACCGGGAGCGATAGTGGGCATGTCGCTCGGTGTAACTTCTACTGTTTTATGCATAAACCTTTGCCTCACACAACCGTAATGGTACTGCTAATTTGTTATAGTTATTTATAAATTCAAACACTCTTTTAAAAGTAGCCATGAAAGGCTGTTTATACAAATCTTCCACTTTTGCTCTAGGTTGCATACTATATGTATGGAATCTCAAATATCGATAAAGATGTTGATATGTCTCAACCTTTGACATTTGATATAGATATAAATTAACCGAATTCGTAAAAAATTGTGTCTGATAAAATGAAATTAGATGATCTCAACTTGTTCAGGCTGGTCGTAGAAAATGGGAGCTATACAGCAACTTCCCGTAAGACAATGATCCCTGTTGCAACCATTACACGACGCATCCAAGCTTTAGAGGACTCTCTAAATCTTCGTCTTTTGAATAGACACGCGCGTAAACTTTCTTTGACAGAAGCGGGAGAGCGTTTTTATAACGAGTGTTCTCCGTTGCTTGGTCGTTTGACGTCGACAGCGCAAGAACTGTCGGATGAATGCCGCGGCGCGGCAGGTAAGATTCGTATTACCGCCCCATCGAACCTAACCAAACGCATGATGATGCCGATGTTTAATGCGTTTATGAAAGACTTTCCGGACATCAACTTAGAGCTGACCACCAGTAACCACTCTGAGCAACTTGACCCAACGGAGTGGGATGTTATCTTCCGCGTCGGGCCACAGCGTGATTCAAGCTTGATAGCGCGCAAAATCAACTCAGTCGAAGATATTTTAGTCGCTAGCCCAGAGTATCTTTCTAGATGCCCGGCACCGAAGCACGCTGAAGAGTTACATCAACACAGTTTGCTTAAAGGCGCCCCACTGTTGAAATGGCAATTGTCTAACCAAAACGGTGAAACGGTCATAAACAACGATAAAGGACGCTTCCAAGCAAACGCACTTAACGTTGTGCGTAGTGCTTGCTCTGATGGCTTGGGCATTACTCTTATGCCTGACGTAATGCTGAAAGAATTTATCGACGATGGAAGCCTAGTCCGCGTACTGGAAGACTGGAGTGCCAACCCTCGCGATATTTACATGCTTTACAACCACAAAGACCATCTCCCCGAGAAGGTACGGTTGTTTATTGATTTTGTGATTGCTTACAATATTCACTAAAAAAAAGAGCTTGGTTAAACCAAGCTCTTTTCTTATAAGTACTCAACAAATTTGCTCAAGTCTCGCTCTGGCACTTTCATTGGTGTGCAGCCAGGCGTACCTAGGTAAAGAAAACCGACAATTTGGTCTTCACCTTCTAATCCAAATGCTTGGTGAACTTCGTCATGGAACATCCATTTACCAGAACGCCAAAAGGCTTGGAAGCCTTGAGCCACTGCCGCCATTTGCATCGCTTGCACCGCACAGCCAGCTGAAAGGTATTGCTCTAACGCAGGGACCTTGTCATGCGACGTAACTTTGGCAATCACCGTGATGACCATTGGCGCGCGAAAAGGCGCGTTTTTCACTTTGTCGATTACGACCTGTTCACTATTTTCAGCAACGGCTGCCTTGACCAAAATATCAGACAGTTTACCCAGCCCCTCGCCTTGGGAAATCACAAATCGCCAAGGTGTTAAACCGGCATGATCAGGAGCACGTAAGCCTGCACGAATAATATTCTCAAGCGCTTGCCCTTCCGGCGCTGGCGCTGAAAGCTTGGCTATTGAACGTCGGTTGAGCAATAGATCTAAAGCATCCATCTAAAATCCTTAACTGTTTACTCTTTGTTTTTCTTTGATAATAACTCTCAAATACAAAAAAGGCGAACCTAATGGTTCGCCTTTATCAATTATAAAACCCTACTCATAAAAAGGCTTATCCAAGCCAGCACGAGTAAGTAGACCATCGCAAGGAGCAAAACGATCACCGTACTTCTCAGCATGTTCGTTCATAATTTCGACCAGTTTCTTCACTCCAATTTGGTCCATATAACGGAAAGGACCACCTAAGAATGGAGGGAAACCAATACCAAAAATTGCACCTATATCACCATCACGAGGGCTACGAATAATGCCTTCATCTAAACAGCGAACGGCCTCATTCAACATTGGTAACACACAACGCATCGCCATGTCTTGTTGAGCCATCTTAGATTCAGGGCTCAAGCCAAGTAACTTATACACTGACTTGTCGACCTCTTTTTTCTTACCTTTGTAAGTGTAAAAGCCTTTACCACTCTTACGCCCTTTTCGGCCATCGTTCAGCAACGTATCGAACACATCAGGCCCTTGGAAACGCTCTCCTAACTCGTTGACCAAAATCGGCATGATTTTCGCGCCGATATCCACACCAACTTCATCAAGCAAAGTGATAGGTCCGACTGGGAAGCCAAAATTAAGCAATGCGTTATCTAGATGACCAATAGGTTCACCCGACATAAGAATCTGCGCGGATTCATTCATGTAAGGCGCTAAGATGCGGTTAACATAAAAACCTGCACTGTCTTTAACAACGATCGGCGTTTTACCTTGCTTACGAGCAAATTCAACCACGGTAGAGACAGCCTCTTCAGAGGTTCCTTCATGAGGAATCACCTCGACCAATGGCATTTTTTCTACTGGGCTGAAATAGTGCAGGCCAACCACGTTTTCTGGTCTTTTGGCTTTTTCGGCAATTTGAGCGATTGGCAATGACGAGGTGTTAGTCGCAAAGATGGTGCTCTCTTTGGCATTCTCTTCAATATCAGCGACCATCGTTTGCTTCAGCTCTAGGTCTTCAAACACCGCTTCAATAACAATATCGGTGTGATTGAAATTAGTAAAATCAATGCCACCGGAGAGTTGTAACATCTTAGACTGTAACTGAGCTTTGCTGATAATGCGGCGCTTACGCTGTGTTTCGAATAGCTTGTAGTTGTACTTCAGCGCATTTAACACGCCGTCGTTTGATACATCTTTGATGCGTACAGGCACTTTAGCTTTCGCGACACTGACGTGGCTAATACCAGCGCCCATTAACCCGCCTCCTAGCACAGCAGCACGTTTAACCTGTTTAGGATCCGCATCAGCGCCATTTTCTTTCTTCATTTCCGTAGTGGCGAAGAATATCGAGCGCAACGCTTTAGATTCTGGCGTCATGACCAATTCAGCAAAACGTTCGGCTTCTTTCTTCTGACCTTTTTCAAAGCCTTTCTCGAGACCAAAACGAATTACTTCTAAAATCGCGTCCGCAGCAGGGTAATTGCCACGCGTCTTTTCATGGGTTTTCTTGGCTGCCTGTTCAAAAATCACTTTACGGCCAAGACCCGTATTGGCGATCAACTTTTCTTTTGTAGAAGCCTGACGCTTGGCTTTTTTCTTGCCCGAGTGTTTGTCGATCAAGCTCTTTGCGACATCAAGTAAAATGGTGTCAGGAACAACCGCATCAACGACGCCAAGTTTCTTGGCTTTTTTAGCTCTAAGCTGCTTACCCGTTAAGATAAGATCGAGAGACGGTAAAAGGCCAATTAAGCGAGGTAGACGTTGAGTACCACCCGAGCCCGGTAATAAGCCTAATTGGACTTCTGGCAGACCCAAACGCGTTTTGTCCGAATCGGTACAGACGCGATAATCACATGCCAACGCCAACTCAAGACCACCACCCAAACAAGGACCGTGGATCGCTGCCACTACGGGATACGGCAGATCGGACAACTGCTGGAACATCTGTTGGCCTTTTTCAGCTAATGCTTGCGCTTCCGCCGTGGTGGTACAAGCGTCAAGCATACGAACATCCGCGCCCGCAACAAAATTGTCCGGTTTTAACGAGTGAACAATGAGCCCTTTTAGCGAAGATTTGTGCTCTTCTAAGTGAGTAAACACCTCTTCCATTTCTTCAGCAAAAGCAGCTTGCAAGGTGTTCATCTTTTCGCCTGGAACATCAATAGACAGCCAAGCAAGGTTATTTTCATCGATAATTAGATTAAATGCTTTTTGCTCGCTCATTACTCAACCTCCAAAATCATTGCCGCACCTAAACCACCAGCTGCACATGCAGTGTTCAACGCTAGTCCGCCGCCACGACGTTGCAGTTCGCGCAGTGTTTGAGTAATCATACGAGCCCCAGTTGCCGCAAATGGATGACCGTAGGCAATCGAACCACCTAACACATTGAATTTGTCCATGTCGATTTCACCAATCGCTTTAGATCGGCCAAGATGTTGCTGGGCAAAAGCATCGCTGGCAAACATCTTCACATTAGAGAGCGCCTGTGCTGCAAACGCTTCATGCATGTCGATTAGTGTTAAGTCAGACAATTCAATTCCTGCACGTTCTAGTGCCATCGGCGTCGCATAAGATGGCCCCATCAACATGTCTTTTTCAACGCCAATAGCCGAGAAAGCATATGAGCGTATGTAGCCCATAATATCCAAGCCAAGTTCTTTGGCTTTGCCTTCACGCATCAACATGATTGCCGCTGCACCATCTGTGAGAGGCGTACTGTTTGCGGCTGTTACGCTGCCATACTGGCGGTCAAAGGCCGGACGCAACTTCGCGTAGCCTTCTAGTGTCGAGTCATGGCGAATATTATTGTCTTGAGAGATCCATTTTTTGTAAGGCTCTGGGAATGCTGTCATCACCTCGCCTTCAATTTTGCCTTCTTTCCAAGCTTGCGCAGCCAGAGTATGCGAGCGATGAGCAAGTGCATCCTGCTCCTGGCGGCTAATGCCATGAGACTTCGCCATTTGCTCAGCCGTTTGGCCCATTGAAAGGCCCGTTGAATACTCTGCGACAGCCGGCGGAACGGGCATAAGGTCTTTAAGAGATAGGCTCTTTAGAATTTTAAGTTTTTGGCCTACTGTCTTGGTTTTGCTTAGTGCTAGCAGATTTGCTGCGAGCTTCTTAGAAACACCGATTGGTAAAACAGAGGACGAATCCGCACCGCCAGCAATACCCACATCGACAGTACCTGCCATAATGCTTTCTGCCACATTGACGGCCGACTGGAAGCTCGTTGCGCAGGCTCTGGTTACGCTATACGCATCGGTATTAATGTCCATGCCTGTACCAAGAACAATTTCACGTGCGATATTCGGTGCTTCAGGCATTTGTACGACCTGACCAAACACAACTTGGTCAATCAACTTTGGATCGATCTCGGTTCTTGCCATCATTTCGCTGACGACCATTTTGCCTAAATCAACAGCTGGAACTTGACTAAATTCCGTACTTTGACGCGCAAAAGGGGTACGCAAACCAGCAACAATTGCGACACGCTCACCAGAGCGAGTTTTCACTTCCTGCTTGCCCATTGTTTCTCCTTGGATAATAAGAGGTCTGACCACGCCATTGTAACGAGATTGTTAACACAATCAAACACTCGTTTGAATAAACGTGATTTAGAGTAGAAAAGCTAACTCACTCTATTTCATATCATGAGTAAGTAAGCTTGTTTTTATATGATGATTATCAATATGTTGACAGGGATGAGTTGCCAGTGAGTCAATTCAATGCAACTTTATGGTTTAACTTTCAATAGGCAAAAAAAAACCACACAGAACTGTGTGGTCGGAATGTATAAAGCAATTAACTTACGCCAATTGAAATAATCAGTTTCCTGATTAGGAGAAAGTAAAGTCAGCCTTCAAAAGGAAGTGTCATCTTGCTCAACATGTCAGTGAAACACTGACTAGATGACAGGTGCTACTATAACCGCTGTGCGGCAGTAGATTTTGAAATAGATCAATTTTAGGTGAGTTTCTAATGATGTTTACCATTTATATCTTATCCAAATACCAATTATGCTTATAAATAATCAATTGCGGATAAAAGTTACTCACTTTTTTCATATAGCTTGCTAGAGCCATAAATCGAGCTTCTTCAATACGTTAGTTTGCAGAAGCATCATCATTCACAGAGCAGTTAGGGAGGCTCTTGTGTCGATACTCAATTTTTTTGGGAAGAAAAAGTCTGCTACCCCGGTCAACTCGGATATGGACAGACAAAGAAAATATGAAGCGCTCGTCAGAGCCTATCACAGAGACTTATACCGATATGCGTATTGGTTATGTAAAGATCCAACGGTTTCAGAGGACCTCGTTCAGGAAACCTGCTTGAGAGCTTGGAAGTCTCTCGACAGTTTACAAGACGAGAAGGCCGCTAAATCGTGGTTAATCACGATACTAAGGCGGGAAAACGCCAGACGCTTTGAACGAAAACAGTTTGATCTGGTTGATATCGATGACCATGGCAATGATGCTAAAGTCAGCGACGATCCGCATCATCAAACCGAATGGATTCAAGCACAAATTATGAAACTCGAGGTGGATTACCGAGAGCCGCTATTCCTTCAAGTTGTGGGAGGATTCAGTGGTGAGGAGATCAGTGAAATCCTTGGGCTAAACAAGAATACCGTCATGACTCGTCTATTTAGAGCACGCAATCAGCTCAAAGAGATGATCGACCCTGAAAATAATCAACGAGGACAGAATAATGGATGATTTAGAATTTCGTCGCCGCATCATGTCCGATCCAAAGTTTCGGGATAGCGAATTAAACAGCGCGATTAAAAGCAGCGAAGCGAACTGCAAGTTTGCCGACGAAATCTTAGATTTAGACGCTCAGATCGCCAAAGCAATGAACGTTGATGTCCCTGAAGATTTGGCAGATAGAATTCTGTTTAATCAGACATCCAATGCCCAAGAGGACAATGTTGTTAGGCCAAACTTTGCGCGCAGAGCGATGGCGATGGCTGCCTCGGTAGCGTTTGTCGCGGGTCTATTGGTCGGCCAAGTCAATTGGGGCAATATCGTCGTACCTCCTGCACAAGCAAGTTTAGCGTCTACGGCTTTAGGCCATGTCGTTAATGAGAAGCCATTTATTGCCAATTTAGATGAACAGGTACAATCTTCGCAGATCAACGCTAAGATGGCGCCATTTTCCCATAAGTTAAGCGCGCATTTCCCGTATCACGTTTATTATCTAAACCATTGCGGATTTGGTAAATCTAACGCCCTACACATGGTGTTCCAAGGTGAAAAAGGCAAAGTAACTCTGTTTTTGACAGGGATTGCATCACCGGAAGCCTCAGACTTTGCCGAAGATGGCATGGTGGGTGTCGTTGAACCCATGGGTGATACCAGCATGATTCTAGTCGGAGATGACGGGGAAGATGTAGCGAAAATCGCCGAAAGTATCGCAGATATTATAAAACCCATGAGTTAACAATATCGCAACATTTTGTGATCGAGTTCAAGGCCTGAATATTCTATTTAGGCCTTATTTTTAGCTACTTTTTAGAGCCTTAACTCTAAAAAGTAGCATTTTGCGACAATTTCCTGCTAGATGCCCATCATTTCAGCAATTTTCCCTTCCAAATAGCCAATGGTCGGATTTCTATATCCTATACTTGGGTCTAGTATCAGCCACCACTGAGCTTTTGCTCAAATTTATCGCCCACTAGAGGCGAACATAAAAAGGAAAAAGCAAAAATGAACAAGACGCGTCTGTTTAAAAAATCACTTTTAGCAGTGACAATTACCACAGCAACTCTCGCTTCGCAGCAAGCTCTAGCTGCTGGCTTTCAATTAAACGCCCAATCAGCAACTGGTATCGGCCGTGCATTCGCCGGTGACGCAGTAATTGCAGACAACGCTTCAGTAATGGCGCGTAACCCTGCTGCAATGGCTCTGTTTGACAAGACTGAACTGTCTCTTGGTTTCGAGAGCATTACTTCTATCATCGAAGTAAAAGATGCTTCTTACACTAGCGGCATGTACGTTCCAGCGAACGGTTCAGTCGTAGGTGCAACATCCCAGAACGCTGATGCAGACGGTATCGGCGACACGTCAATCGCACCAAACATTCACCTAATCGTACCGGTTAACGATAAGTTCGCTTGGGGTATTAACGCTTACTCTAACTTTGGTACTAAAACTGAATTTGAAGACGACTATGTTGCTGCGCAATTTGGTGGTTTAACAGACGTTAAAAGCTTTAACTTTGGCCTAGCCGCTTCATACCGTTATGACGAGCATTGGAGCATTGGTGCTGGTCTGGACTTGATTTATGGTCAAGGAACATTTAAGCGCGCCGTTCCTGGTACAAACAGCTCAGCTTACCTATTGAACGTAGATAAAGCGGATGGTTTTGCGTTTGGCTTTAACCTAGGTACGGTTTACGAGCTAGATGAAAACAACCGCTTCGGACTGTCTTACCGCTACAGCCCTACGTTTACTGCGGAAGACGATGCAGATCAAAAAGTAACTCTACCTCTACCTGATATGGCTGAGTTCTCTGGTTACCACAGAATTAAAGAAACGCCTTTCGCTGTTCACTACAGCGTGCAATGGATTGGTTGGGGTGCATTCGAAACAATTGATTTCGAAAACCTAGATCCGTCTGAGTCTGCTCTTGCTTCTGCAAGCACGACTTACAACAAAGATTACCAGTGGAAAGATGGCTGGCACTTTGCCCTAGGTGGTACTTACTACCTAAACAACGATTGGGAACTTCGTGCAGGCTACATGTACGATACCAGTGCACAGGATGATCTAACTTCTATCTCTGTACCTGACTCTGATCGTCAGTGGCTATCAACAGGTTTAACCTTCCATATCGATAGCAGCTCTAGCATTGACTTCGGTATCACTTACTTGATGGGTAAAGAGACAGAAGTTAAAGAAACACTGATTCTGCCAAACTCGAGCCTACCAACAGGTTACGCGTATACAGAAGTGACGGGTACAACGCAAGCTGACGCAATCCTAGTCGGCCTTCAGTACAGCCGCAGCTTCTAATCGCAGCATATCTGATTAAACTAAGGCCAGTGTTCACTGGCCTTTTTGCTATCTACGCTATTCTAATTGACTGATATTTCATACTCTTCCTAGGTATGCTCTCTCATTTAAGCTTACACGTGTAATCAAATACCACCGATCTACCCTACAAGTGTTCGCTGAAACCTCGGCACAAGTCGTTAACATTTAGAATATTTGACCTATATATTCATTTATACAAGATTTAACTTCAAAACTTACTAGTACAGTGTTTTTAATTTTTAAAGTAATAGCTCTAACTTTATCATCGCCCGACTGAATACATTTAATCTCAGCGAACATTACAATGAAAACAAACAAGACTCTCCTTTCACTAGCAGTGGCATGTAGCCTAGTGAGTACATCTGCAGCCGTGAATGCTGCAGGTTTCCAGTTGGCAGAATACTCAGCAACGGGCCTTGGTCGAGCATACGCTGGTGAAGCCGCTATTGCCGATAACGCAAGTACACAATGGCGCAACCCTGCCATGCTGATGCACTTGCAAGGCACACAAGTGTCTGTTGGTGCGATCTATGTAAATCCTAATGTAGATGTAGACGGTGAAGTGGACGGCTCAAAATCCATCAATCCAAACCTACCATCATCAGATGCTTCTTCTTCTGACTTTGCTCACGATGCAATTATTCCTAACTTTTACATTTCCCATCGTTATTCAGAGGAAGTTGCCGTTGGTTTCGCTCTCGGCACTAACTACGGCATGGAAACGGATCTAGGTAACGATTTCGCCGCCTCTCACTTTGGCAACGAAGCAAGCATCATCACCAAAGAAGCAAACCTGAACTTGGCTTACCAAGTTAATGATGCGGTTAGCATTGGTGGTGGCGTTCGCTATGTAATGGGTGAAGGCAGCTTTGGTGCCACAGCACCTGAGACAAACGCGTTTGGATTGCCTAAAGGAACTCATCTTAAGTACATGGAAGGCGATGACACCGCTTGGGGTTGGCAAATTGGTACCGCTTGGCAGATCAATGAGGCTCATCGCTTAGGCTTTAGCTATAAGTCTGCGGTTGATCTTAAGCTTGAAGGTGATGCTAAAATTTTCAGCTCAACGACGTTCCAAGTAGAAGAGAGTAAAGGGTCAATGGACCTTACGCTTCCTCAAACAGCTGAATTGGCTAGTTTCCACCAGTTAACCGATAAACTGGCTATGCATGCAAGCATCAACTGGACCGACTGGAGCAGCTTTAAAGAGCTGTACGCTGATTTAGATACGTTAGAGTCACAGATGGTTAAAGTTGAAAACTGGAAAGACAACTACCGCTTCGCTGTCGGCGCAACTTACCAAGTTGACCCTAAACTAGCGGTACGTACTGGTATTGCTTATGACACATCAGCCGTGAGTGATAGAAACCGTACAATTACCATTCCGGAAACCGATCGTACTTGGCTAAGCCTTGGTGCCAGCTACGAGTTTACAAAGCAGTTCTCTGTTGATGGTGGCTTCACTTACATCTTCGCTAAAGATGCGCCAATTACCGAATCACGTGGCTACGAGTCTGATGACAAAGCACAAGCGGTAGGTGGCGAGTTCGTTGGGGAAACAACGGGCAATGTTTGGCTGATCGGTGTTCAAGCTAACTACACCTTCTAATATCCTTCTCAAACTAAAAAGGCTTGGTCATTAACCAAGCCTTTTCTCTATCTCTCGCGATTCACTTAAAACTCATCCAGATACTCATCAAGATACGCTTCTTCGTCTTCATCATAGTCATCTGCTTCTATTTCCGCTTTAAAATCCTGACGTTGTAGATACGCATCTCGCGTTAATGCATAAGGATCAGGCGAGTTGTTCAGCATCGCTTCCTGCGGAACAAGTGCTGCACGGCTTTCTAAGCCTTCTAATGCCCACTTACCAAGCCCTGCCCAAAAGTTAAGATAAGTCAGCGGAACATACATACCGTCGACAACATCGGTTGCTTCACGAGCCGTCCAAGGTCCATACCCAGGCACCATGACATATGGGCCATTACCGACACCATAATGTCCTGCGGCATCACTGAATGCCTTTTCATCATGATCAGGAATACCGGCAGCGGATGCCACATCGATCAAGCCCAGCAAACCAAAGGTCGAGTTTATCCAAAATCGGTTGAAGTGATCAACGGCCTTCTCTCCATTACCCATAACGATGTTATTGATCATGCTAGAGGGCTCATCTAAGTTTCCGAGGAAATTGGCAACACCTTGACGTACTGGTACTGGAATATAATCCACATAAGCCAGTGATACCGGGCGAACTAAATACGGGTCAAGGTAATCATAGTTTATTGACCACATAGTACGGTTAAAGCCTTCGAATGGGTCGTTAACTTCAGATTCAACGGGCGTTTCCTCAGCCATCTCTGGAGAGCCAGCACAGCCAGCAAGCAGCAACACTGCGCTTAAGGTTAGCCATAGCTGAGACGTTACATTCTTCATTATTATAATTTCCATAAAAAAGGCCGGTAGTTACCGGCCTCTAATTCAATGATAAATCGCAGTTATTAATACTGATTATCAATCATAACTTCAACGGGTTCGCCTATTTTAACGGCTTCACTCTCTCCAAACCAGTCCCCATCTTTGGTCGCGACATTTCCGTCACTATCAATCCGGGCACGAACCATCAAACTGTCCAGTGAAGAGAGTTTACGCTCAGCAATCATACTGTTGCCATCATCAAGCACAACGGTTCTTGGTAACGTACCGATCGGATAGCGAGCTGCTGCAACTGGCATAGGTGCTCCGTCTGCGGTATGAACTGATACGATCAGCACGGCATTGGGATCAACCACCACTTGATCAGCGAGATCAATCGTTACAGAAACAGATTTACCCGTACCTACTTGCTGGCCAAGTTGCTTCTGCGCGTTTTCGATACTGCGACCCAGCATCTCATAACGACTATCTTCTGGGCCAATCATCTGCTGCATAATGCCCCAGTAGCGAATTGCCGCCGCAAAGTCCTGACGCTCAAATGCATCAAATGCCAGTAATGAGAAAACCCGGAGATCGACATAATCCTGTTGTACCAAGTTGCCTAAGATACGACGGGCATTCTCCTGATCAACATCATCTTGAGAAAGCATCAGAGCCTGAGCGTAACCTAGCATCACGTCGGTATTTTCAGGCTCTAGCTTGTAAGCTTTCTTCATCGAACCAATTGCCGTATCTACATCGCGATTAGCCAAAGCAATACGGCCAAGTAGCAACCAACCCGTTGAGTCTTCTGGTTGATAATGCAAGCGTGTGCGTAGTGCCAACGTTAGATCGCGCATTTCATCATCTGACAACTCAGCACCTTGAGGAGACATTAGCTTTTTCGACAATGCAGGTAAGTTTGCGGTTACCTCTTGCCAGTTTTGAACATCTTGCTGAGCGCCAAACTTAAAGTACATAGCGTAAGATAAGCCCACAACGAGCAGCATTGACGGAATCAAAACAGCCATTGGAGAAATAACGCTCTCTGGTGCTTTTTGTTGCTCACTTGGAATGTCATCTAACAACGACTGTTTCAAATCATCGATTAAGTCTTGCTGATTCTCAACTAAGCCCTCTTCTGTTTCTTCTTCCAGTTCAGAAAGACGGTCTTTATAGAACGCTTTGTTCAGTTCGTCACGCAGTGCCTCGTCGTTGTTGGCTTTTTGCTTTAAAACTGGTAGCGCAACTAAAATACAGCTAAAAACAACAAGAATGACTGAAGCTATCCAAAATAGTGTCATTACTGCTTATCTCCATCATTCTTTTGATCTTTGCTTTCATCAAGTAAAGCGTTCAGGCGTTCTTCTTTGCTCTGATCCCACGACTCTTCATTTTGCGCCGTTGCCTTCTTAGCTCTACTCCTTAGGAAAATAAAACCAAAACCAATTAGGACAACAGAAATAGGGCCTAACCATAGGATGGCTGTCGCAGCCGTAAATGGAGGATTGTAGGTCACAAAGTTGCCGTATCGAGCGATCATATAGTCGATGATCTCTTGCTTAGACTTACCCGCTTTGGTCATCTCATACACTTTTTCGCGTAAATCGACAGCAAGTTCTGCGTTCGAGTCTGCAATGGTGTTATTTTGACATTTAGGGCAACGCAAAGTGTTACCTAATTCCTTAAATTGCTGCTCTTGCTCAAGGGTGTCAAACTCATGTACTTCGATGGCTGCCTGAACAGCAAACGAAAAAGTTACGGCTGCAAATAAGGTCAAAATCCACTTTTTCATTGTTTGGCCTCCGCCAGCAATGCGTCGTACATTGGCTTAAGTTTTTCGTTCCAATTACGATCATTGACATCCCCAACATGACGGTAACGAATCACGCCTTGCGCATCAATTAAGAAGGTTTCGGGTGCACCATATACGCCTAAGTCTAAGCCAAGCATACCGTTGCCATCGAACAAACTAATTAGATATGGGTTGCCAAGATCGTTCAACCAACCAATCGCTTTGGTACGATCATCTTTATAGTTCATGCCAATAATTTTGACGCCTTCACTTGCCAATTGGTTTAGGTACTGGTGCTCAGCGTAACAAGTCGGACACCAAGTCGCCCATACGTTCAGCAGCAAAGGTTCCCCTTTGAAAATCGCTTGATCGTAAAGTTTGCCAGGTTCCGCGAGATCTTCTAAACGAAACTCTGGAACGGATTTACCGACCAATACCGACTCAAGTTTGGTTGGGTCGTCTCCTTGCGAATTTTTAACCAGTTGGGTGGCAAACACTGCCACCAAACCCAAGAATGCAACCAGCGGGATAAATAGAAGTTTCTTATTCATTATGCCTCCTGCTTCTTCGCACTTTTTCTGAAACGGTAACGCTTATCGCTGATCGCAATAGCACCACCAAGTGCCATTAGCAGTGAACCAGCCCAAATCCAGCGAACAAATGGTTTGTAATAAATACGTACAGCCCACGACTTATTATCGTCCAGACGTTCACCCATAGCGATGTACAGATCTCGAGTCACACCGCGATCAATCGCAGCTTCCGTCATCATAGAACGTGCAGTGCGGTAGAAACGTTTCTCTGCGTGCAGGGTGTTAACGTATTTACCATCCAGTTTGATTTCAAAGTCTGCAATATAGCCATCGTAGTTAGGGCCATCTTTATCGCGCAAACCTTTGAAATAGAAATCATAACCTTGGATCTGGTAATGCTCCCCGGGCGCCAAACGCACGTCACGCTCAATACTGTAGTTTTGCACCATCGCAATACCAATGATTGATACCGCTAAGCCCACATGACCAAGCATCATTGCCCAGTGACTACGCTGTAGCTTTTTCACCCCTTGCATAAAGCTATGGCGGTGCGTTGCACGCTCATGTAACTCAAAGCCATGCATAAAGATAATCCACAACGCCATAACCCAGCCTAAGTAAGCCATGAACAGGAAGAAATCAGAGAACAGTACCGTAAAGACACCGGCTAGAGCCAAAGACGCTACACCAGAAATCAACATTGGTTTTTTCAGTGATGATAGGTTATCTCGTTTCCAGCGGATCAGAGGACCGATACCAAGAAGGAAAGAAAATGGAATCATCAACCAAGCAAACAACATATCAAAGAATGGCGCGCCGATAGACACCGAGCCTAAACCAATTTGCTTGTGAACCAATGGCAGCAAAGTACCGACTAACACCACAACTAATGCAGCAATAAGCAGCACGTTATTAGCCAATAAGGCATTTTCACGCGAAACTAAATCGAAGTTACCACGCACACGTACTGATGCTCCTTTCAATGCAAATAGCAGTAGTGAGCCACCAATGACAAATACGAGGAAGCCAAGAATAAACATGCCTCGAGATGGATCAGAAGCAAAGGCATGCACTGAAACCAAAATACCTGAACGCACCAAGAATGTGCCTAGCAAGCTTAATGAAAACGCTGAGATCGCAAGCAGTACCGTCCAAGCCTTAAATGTGCCACGTTTTTCCGTCACGGCTAGCGAGTGCATCAAAGCCGTACCCGCCAACCAAGGCATGAACGAAGCATTTTCGACAGGATCCCAGAACCACCAGCCACCCCAGCCAAGTTCATAGTATGCCCACCATGAACCTAGTGCGATACCAAGCGTTAGGAACAACCAAGCTGCTGTAGTCCAAGGGCGAGACCAGCGCGCCCACGCCGTATCAAGACGTCCCGTCATCAAGGAAGCGATAGCAAAAGAGAATGCCACCGAGAAGCCCACATAGCCCATGTACAACATAGGTGGGTGAATAATAAGACCTGGGTCCTGTAGTAATGGGTTTAAGTCTCGACCATCAACCGGGAAGAAAGGCAAAGTGCGCAAAAACGGGTTAGAGGTCACTATGATAAACAACAGGAATCCTACTGTGATCATCCCCATTACCGCCAACACTCTAGCAACCGACTCTTGTGGCATGCCACGACTGAACGACGCTACCGCCACTGTCCACGCTGCTTGAATCAATACCCAAAGTAGCAAAGAGCCTTCGTGAGCTCCCCAAACAGCCGTCAAACGGTAATACCAAGGAAGCTGGCTATTTGAGTTTGTCGCTACATAGTTCAACGTGAAATCGTTGGTATAGAAAGCCCACAGCAATACACAAAACGAGACGAGAAGAAGCAGGAACATCCCCCAAGACAATGGTCTGGCGGTATTCATCAGCATTGTATTATTTCGTGACGCACCAACTAATGGCAGTATGCTCAGCAAGACCGCCATCGCTAAGGAAACGATTAACGCAAAGTGACCAATTTCAGCAATCATTGACCGCCACCTTGTTTCTGTTGTTCTGTGTACTGTAGCGGTTCATGCGTTTTCTTCATCGCCTCTGCGATTTCTGGTGGCATGTATTCTTCATCGTGTTTAGCCAGTACTTCGAACGCTTCAATAGTCGTCGCATTTTTCAGTACACCTTGAGCTACGATACCCTGACCTTCGCGGAATAGGTCTGGAAGAATACCGTTATAAAGAATCGTCACTTTAGGGCCAACATCATGTAGGTCGAACGAAACTTGCAGCGAACTTGGATCACGTTTTACTGATCCTTCAACGACCATGCCCCCAATACGTAAGCGCTGACCAACCTCTGGCTTAGTACCATCCGGTTTACCATTCACCAACTCTGTCGGGGTATAAAAAAGGTCCATATTTTGGTTAAGAGCATAAAGCATCAAACCAACAGTGGCGCTGATACCAATAAAAATGGCAAGAACAATGCCGAGCCTCTTTTTACGTCTTGGGTTCATAATGTGTTCTCCAAATTCTTAGCTGCGTCAATACGAGCCTGACGATCGACTTTCGATTGAACTTCTTTTAACAGCGCGTCACCTTGGCGTAGGCTGACGATTAATACGATGATCATCGAAAGAAAAGTAATTCCGAAGGCACTCCAGACATAGCCGGCATACCCACCCATAGCAAAGAAGTCACTCAAAGATTCAAAATGCATACTTACTTACCTCCTTGAGACTTATCAGCCGCGAGCTTTAACACCCATGGACGATGGCTTTCATTTTTAATAATCGCATTGCGGAAACGCACCATAGTTACGCTACCGAAGAAGAATGCAAAACCAAAAATGTTGAGCAGCAATGGCCAAAGCATATTGCTTGAAATAGATGGTTTTTCGAATTTGGTAATGGTCGCGCCTTGGTGCAGGGTATTCCACCATTCAACAGAGAAGTGAATGATCGGTAAGTTAACCACACCCACAATGGCTAAGATGCCAGCAGCCTTGGACGCTGTCTTTTGGTCATCAAATGCATGGTAAAGCGCAATGACACCTAAGTAGAGGAATAGCAGGATTAACTCCGAGGTTAGACGAGCATCCCAAACCCACCATGTGCCCCACATAGGCTTACCCCAAATCGCACCAGTAAGAAGCGCAATGAAGGTGTAAACAGCACCAATAGGAGCCATAGCCGAAGCAGCAAGATCAGATAAGCGAATCTGCCACACTAAACCTATAAATGCTGCAATAGCCATAGACATATACACACCCATTGACCAAATGGCCGATGGAACGTGGATATAGATGATTCTAAAGCTATCACCTTGTTGATAATCAGAAGGAGCAAATGCCAATCCCCATACTGTACCTGCCGATAAACACAGCAGAGCTAGTATGGAGAACCAAGGCAACAGCTTACCACTCAGTCGATAAGCTGATTCGGGCTTGGCATAGGGATGGAGCCATTTCCACATGTTTAGTTCTCACTCTTACTTCAGTTTTGTCTTCTAACGTAATCGAAATAGACAATTATTAGTTTTGTAATTTATAGAAAGGGAAAAATTCGTGCTTGATCGAAAACAACTAATTGACGCTTACTCGCAACGCAGCACTAATTGCAAATGGCGTTAAGGTTAATGCTCCCATAAACATTGCACCTAAAATTGCCAATTGCCCGTTATACGCAATTCCCAAAGACGCAGCATCAATCGCTGACGTCGCAAAAATCAAAATTGGAATATACAGAGGCAACACTAACAAGCTCAGTAGCACGCCTCCTTTTTGTAACCCGACAGTTAACGCCACACCAATAGCGCCAATAAAACTCAATGTTGGTGTACCAATAAGCAAGGTCAATACAACCGCTAACCAAGTGTTGAAATCAAGAGACAACAAAATAGCCAATAACGGGCTAATCAGTATCAGCGGTAAACCTGTAAGTACCCAATGTGCGATGACTTTTGATATCACGACAACGGGTAATGGGACAGGCATTAACATCATTTGTTCCAAAGAACCATCTTGAAAATCGTCGCGAAACAAGCGCTCCAATGACAACAAAGCCGATAGCAAGGCTGCAACCCATACAATGCCTGCAGCTATACGTGCCAGAAGGTTGGGCTCAGGGCCAATACTCAATGGAAACAGAGTAATCACGATGATGAAAAACCATAACGGGTTTAAGACGTCAGCTTGTCGGCGAAATGCAATCAACAGCTCACGACGCACAATGCTATTCATGATTCCTAACATATTATTCGCCCAGTTTTATTTTTCTAAGTTTCGGGTTATCAGTGAACATATCTTGGTGCGTAGTTAGAACCACAATACCACCTTGCTCTGCGTGGTTTAAAAATAACGATTCCAAAACTTTCACGCCTTGTTTGTCTATTGCTGTTAAGGGTTCATCTAGAATCCAAAGCTTGTGTTGACTTAACCAAAGCCTTGCTAGAGCCACTCGTCTTTGCTGGCCCGCTGATAACTGCGCAACAGGCACATCTTCTCTGCCAGCCAAGCCCACTTTCGTCAAAGCGCTGTAAATCGTGTCTTTATCAACAGGAGATTTGGAGTGAACCGCAAGATAAAAGCGAAGGTTTTCGTAAGCCGTCAATTCACGCTTAACGCCAGTGGAGTGACCAAGAAACAGCAAATCTTCGTGAAAAGCATCTCTATTTGCTTCAATGTTTTCACCATTCCAGAATATTTCGCCGTTGTCGCGATCCCCTAACCCAGTGACGATTCGTAGCAAGGTCGTTTTACCCGTACCATTTCGCCCTTCAATCTGGACAAGTTCACCAGAATCTATAGTAAAAGAGAGGGATTCGAAGAGAATTCTTTCATCTCGGATGGCTGTAAGCTGAGATACTTCTAACATGTTCGGTCACGACTAAAATTTTGAGGGGATATATTACCACAGCCAGTTAGGCACAACACAGCAATAGACCTATACGAATCACGAAACTACGTAAGAATCTGTTAACAATTAAACATATAGTGACGTAACTACCACTAATTGGTTACATGAAGACATAAAAAAAGGTGCTCGAAAGCACCTTGTTCATTCTGTTATCTTCTAGCACGTCGTTGATGCGACTTAACTTTTTGCCTTTCAGGGCTACTCTCTAATGGAGGGACTTTCTCTTTGCCAGCGATCTTTTTTTGTAACGACATCATGAGCTCAGCTTCTGCCTTTGGCAGCTCGCACTCTTCTATCAGTTCATTCAGATCAGCGCCAAGTTGGACCATCTTACTGGCTCGAGAATAAAGTCGACCATCACTATCTTCTTGCTCTAGTTCGGTGATGCGTTCGTTCAAGTGCTGAATAATATCATGCTGCTCGCTCACTTTTTGGCCTAAGCCAACGACCACTGAGCGGACTTCGAGTAACTGCTTATTCGACTTTTGCAGCTCTTTATCTAAATGACGATTTTGCTGACGCATTTGGTCTGCGACTTTGGTTTGACCATTTTTCAGGCGCAACAAAGCAAGAACAAAAAGCAGTAAAACAAGTGCAACAGCTCCAGCAATCACTGGAGCACTGGCGAATAAACTCTCATCCATTACAGGTGAGCCATCTCATCCCATTCTTCGTCTGTTAGCAGCTTGTTCAAATCAACTAGGATCAACAGCTTACCATCACGGTTGCTAACACCTTGAATGAACTTCGCACTCTCATCTGTACCAACACTTGGTGTCGTGTCAATTTCAGAAGAACGCAAGTAAACCACTTCCGCTACGCTATCAACCAGAATACCAATCACTTGATGTTCTGACTCAATCACGATAATGCGGGTATTGTCAGTGATCTCACCTTCAATCAAGCCGAAGCGTGAACGAGTATCGATAACCGTTACTACATTACCACGTAAGTTAATAATACCCAGAACGTAGTCCGGCGCGCCTGGTACAGGAGCAATTTCAGTATAACGAAGAACTTCACGCACCTGCATTACGTTGATGCCGTAAGTTTCTTCCTCAAGCTGGAACGTCACCCACTGAAGCACTTCGTCGTTAGACTGATCCTTTCTTACTTCTACTTCATTAGTTTGAGACATACCTATTCCTCTCTACGCCTAAATTGGCACTCATGTTCTATTTATCTAGTGCTTTGACATCAAGTCCTGCATTAAGCATAGCTATCAATGCTTCAACATGAATCAATGCACACATTTTTTCTTTTACCATGCCGGCCAACCAAGGTCTCTTACCTGCAGTTTCTCGCCAGCGCACCATACTAGGATCTAGGGACTCAGTGCCCATCAATTGCGTGGAGGCCAAGCCCCACATACTCTCACCTAGCATAACAATGTACTGATAAGCCTCTTTGTAAGACTCATCTGTTAACTTTTCAGCCATTACCCACTTAGCAGTGTCAACAACGTCTAACTGAGCTTCACGGCTTGTTTGCAAACCGAGATACCATGGTGGTCGACCAATTAAGTGATTCAATTCAGCAATGCGATGGATACCACCTAACTCGTCCAGCGGAACCGCAAAAGTCACGCCATTAACGTCAAAGTAAAGTACCTGAAACTGAATATCTCTTGCTGTTGATTGCCACTGTTTTAGATCACCACCACCTGACTGAGTCTCTGGCTGTGTTTCTACAACATGCTCAATCTCTGGCTCGACAATATCGACTTCCACAGCTTGTTCAAGTTGCACCTCCTGTACCAAATCAGGTTCAGGTTCTGCGACAGCGATTTCGGGCTCTTCAAGATCCCACTCTTGAATCTCTTCGACCTCTACTTGAGGTTGGCTCTGAGCAATCTCAAGTGTGTTCTGTTCCAAAATCTCTTCGAGGTCGAGCTCGGCAACAGGGTTGGTAGACTCTAGCTGCTGAAGCAAACGTTCGACGTCATCAAGGTTAGGGACTTCTATCTCTTCCGTTGGAGACTCGTAATAACTTTTCTCATCGACCGATTGCAGCATCGGCTGCAAGGAATAGTCTTCCAATTCTGGCTCTGGCTCTGGCTCTGGCTCTGGCTCTGGCTCTGGCTCTGGCTCTGGCTCTGGCTCTGGCTCTGGCTCTGGCTCTGGCTCTGGCTCTGGCTCTGGCTCTGGCTCTGTAAGATGTGCTTCATCACCAACAGAGTCAACCATTACTTGGTCTTGCTCCTCGACACTTTCCTCTAGCAGGGCAGAGAAATAGTCGTCTAAGGCTTGTTCACTTGAGAGTAGTGACTGGTTAGTCATCGATAGACAACCTCTCTAAGTAAATCAGAAGCTGTTTGTAAGCAAAGACACCTCGACTACCAGAGGCAAAATGTGAGACCGGCAAGTGCTTTAAGCTCGCATCGCGAAACTTAGTATCAATTGGCACGGCCGAAGACCACACTTGACTTGGGTAATCCTTTTTCAATTGCTGAAGAGTTTGCAACGACGCCCGTGTTCGCTTGTCATACATAGTAGGGACGATGGTTACTTTAAATGCTTGTCCACGAGACTTCTGCATAATCGCTAAAGTCCTTACCATGCGTTCAAGGCCTTTCATAGCAAGAAACTCGGTTTGTACCGGTATCAAGATACGATCGCTTGCAGCCAGCGCATTGACCATCATCACACCTAATATCGGTGGACAGTCGATCAGCACATAGTCGTAACGTTGACGCAGCGCATTGAGTGCTCGCTTGAGGATCAACCCCATGCCACTGCGATTACCCATCACGCGATCTAACGTAGCCAACGACATGTGAGCCGGAATAATGTCTATGCCTTCGATATCCGATTGCATGACAAGCGGCATCACACTTTGTTCGCTAAACTCTTTCAATTGGAATAAGTCAAACAAGCTCGCCGGAACGCTGTCCGAGTCATAACCCAAATACGTGGTCAAAGAAGCGTGCGGGTCGGTATCAACCAATAACACGCGCTTACCTTGTTTACTTAGCAAACCAGCAAGAGTAATGGTGGTCGTTGTTTTACCAACACCACCCTTTTGATTTGCTATGCTCCATACAATCATGTTTGACCTCTATGCTAGACCTACTTCGACTAACATACGCTCAGCAATCCTATCCAACGGTAAGTCTTCGGTAGAAATCCCTGCTTTGGCAACCGCTTGAGGCATACCGTAAACAACGCAGCTTTCTTCATCCTGAGCCCAGATCGTAGCGCCAACACCTTTAAGCATACGAGCGCCCTCTCGACCATCGGCTCCCATACCAGTAAGCACCATAGACAAAACTTGGTCCGCATATATTTTAGCGGCGCTGCCGAATGTCACATCAACACATGGCTTGTAGTTCATCCGTTCGCCACCATCGATAATTCGCAGTTTCGCGGAACCAGGACGACCATCGATCATCATTTGCTTTCCACCAGGTGCCAGATAAGCGACACCCGGTTTTAACACATCCCCATCTTCCGCTTCTTTCACTTGGATCTTACACAGTGAATTCAATCTGCTGGCGAATGCTGCAGTAAATGTCGCAGGCATATGCTGAATAAGCACAATAGGATGCGGGTAGTTCGCAGGTAACTTAGTCAATATTTTCTGCAACGCAACTGGACCGCCTGTCGAAGTACCAATCGCTGTTAACTGGTATTTTTTACCAGACGCTTTAAACCTAGTCGCTGTTTTTGGTTTTGCGGGTGCCGGCGTTGTAGAGCGCGGCTGCAAAGTACTTCGAGTTGGAGTACTTGGTGCAGTTCGGGTTGCTGGGCTCGGTGTTATCGGTGTACGACGTAAGAATGCACGTTTTGACGCGATTTGAATGACACGTTGCTGCAGCAAACTCACCGCTTCATCACGGTTACGGGCAATATCCTCGAATTTCTTCGGTAGGAAATCTAAAGCACCTGCATCTAGGGCATCTAGGGTTGCTTTTGCGCCATCGTGAGTCAGCGAAGAGAACATGAGAATTGGAATCGGAGACTTCGCCATGATTTCACGGACGGCGGTGATTCCGTCCATGACTGGCATCTCAATATCCATGGTAATGACATCGGGCTTAATTTTAAGCGCTTTCTCGACGGCTTCCTTACCATTGGTTGCAACATCAACGACTTCAAGCTTCGCCTCTGAGTTGATGATTTCACTCACTCTGCGACGGAAGAAACTAGAATCGTCGACAACTAATACTTTGATCGCCATATATTTCCTTTTATAGCTCGCGACTAGATTCTAGAAGCAGCAGCATACTGCTTAAGCAAATCAGGCACATCTAAAATTAGCGCGATATGACCATCACTGGTGATGGTTGCACCAGCCATACCCGGAGTACCTTGTAATAGGTTATCCAGTGGCTTGATGACGACTTCTTCTTGACCAATGAGTGTGTCTACCACAAAGCCTACGCGTTGACTGCCTATTTGAACAATCACTACGTGACCATGCCCCTTACGCAACTCCACTTGACCCGCTTGTGGAGCAAGCCAGTTTTGTAAGTAGAACAACGGAATCGACTTTTCACGAACGATAATTGTCAGCTGACCATCGACCACGTTGGTACGGCTAAGGTCTAGATGGAAGATTTCATTCACGCTGGCCAAAGGTAATGCGAATGGGTGACCGGCAACACCGACCATTAGTGTTGGCAAGATTGCCAAAGTCAGAGGCACTTTGATGGTGATCTTTGTGCCCTTACCCATTTCAGAGTCGATATCGATCGAACCGTTCAAGGTGTTGATTGCTGTTTTCACAACATCCATACCTACACCACGACCGGAAATATCAGAAATCTGTTCTTTACTAGAGAAACCCGGCATAAAGATAAGGTTGAAACACTCTTTATTGGTCAAACGTGATGCTGCATCTTCGTCCATAATGCCACGTTTAACGGCAATGCCTCGTAGCTTGTCAGGGTCCATACCGCCGCCATCATCAACGATAGCCAATTCAATATGGTCACCTTCTTGTGCTGCAGAAAGAATGACTTTACCTGTTCTAGACTTTCCAGACGCAACACGTGCATCAGGCATCTCAATACCGTGGTCAACCGAGTTACGCACTAAGTGAATCAATGGATCCGCTAGCGCTTCAACTAGGTTTTTATCTAGATCAGTGTCTTCTCCACGCATTTCAAGCGTGATGTCTTTGTTTAGACTACGCGCCAAATCACGAACAACTCGTGGGAAGCGGCCAAATACTTTCTTGATTGGCTGCATGCGCGTTTTCATTACCGCACCTTGCAGATCAGCCGTAACAACATCTAGGTTAGCAACCGCTTTCGACATTTCTTCATCGTTGCTGTTCAGCCCTAAGCTGAGTAAGCGGTTACGCACTAGTACCAACTCACCAACCATGTTCATGATGGTATCCAGGGTAGAGGTATCAACACGCACCGTTGCTTCTGCTTGAGGTTTCTTAGCTTGTGTTGCCACTTCTTTTTTCGCTGCAGCTTTTTCTGGTACAGGTGCAGGAGCAGATTTAGCCGCAGGTTGCGCTGCTGGTTTGGCAGCGGCAACTGGTGCTGGCTTTTCTACAACTGGAGTAGGATTAGCAGCGGCAGGTTTTGTTGCAGCGTCTAGCTCTTCAACAGAAGGACCCTTACCTGAACCATGAAGCTCATCCAGTAACTTTTCAAACTCAGCATCTGTCATCAAATCACTGTCACCCGCCGCAGCAGAAGGTGTAGGAGAAGGTGGCGGCGGAGGTGGAGGTGTGACAGCAGCAGGCTCTGACTCACCCGGTGCCTTGCCTACACCATGAAGTTCATCAAGCAACTTCTCGAATTCGTCGTCGGTGATATCACCACTCATATCCGCAGCGGGTTGAACTGGAGGCGGAGTGGGAGCAGACGGTGCTGACGGCTCCGCGGCGCCTGGCGCACTGCCTTTACCATGCAGCTCATCGAGCAGCTTCTCAAACTCATCTTGAGTAATTTCATCAATTGAATTTGCAGAAACGTCGGCACTTGGCTCAGGAGTCGGAGCGGCAACAGGTTCTTCAATAACAGGTTCAGGTTCTGCAACGGGCGCTGGAGCTTCAGCCACAGCTTCGTCTTCTGACTCCGGCTTACTTAGACGATGCAGTTCATCCAACAATGACTGTTCAGCACGAGGAAGTTCTTCTCTTTCTTGCACAGCTTGGAACTGTTCGTTAACAGTATCCAAAGCTTGAAGCATCGTATCCATCAAACCTGCGTTCACTGAACGTTGGCCATTACGCAGAATATCGAACACGTTTTCTGCACCGTGACAGGTATCTACCAGCTCAGTGAGTGCTAGGAAGCCAGCCCCACCTTTGACAGTATGGAAGCCACGGAAAATGGCGTTCAATAGATCTTTGTCATCAGGATTGTTTTCCAGCTCTACCAACTGCTCAGAAAGAAGCTCGAGAATTTCGCCTGCTTCAACTAAAAAGTCCTGAAGAATATCTTCGTCTAAATCGTAGCTCATATGTTACCTCTAAAACCCAAGACTCGAGAGTAAGTCATCGACTTCGTCTTGTGATGAAACGGCATCATCCCTTTCTTGAGGGTTTAGTATCGGACCTTCTGGGTCCGTCGATGCTTTCTTCTTGTTATCTGAACTTTCATCCATTTGGCCGTTACTAAACGCCGTTAGGATTTCGACTAACCTGCCTTCCACTTCGTTAACCAAAGTGATCACACGAGAGATGATTTGACCCGTTAAGTCTTGGAAGTCCTGAGCCATTAGAATCTCGGTCAGTTGACCGCGTAACTCAGAGCTGTCCCCTTCCACCTGACTGAGAAGATCGTCAATGCGATGACACAAGGCTTTGAATTCAGCAAGGTCAATGCGCCCATGCATCAGTTCATTCCATTGGGGACGCACTTTGAGTAAACCTTCATGCAGGTTGTCTGCTATCGGCATACAGCGGTCTACTGCATCCATGGTTTTATTCGCAGCGACTTCCGTTTTATCAATAACGTATTGAAGGCGATCCCTTGCATCTGGGATTTCGTCATTGGCAATTACGGTCATGCGCTCATCGAGTGTGAACTGCTTGATAGACTCATGAAGATCACGAGTCAACTCACCTATCTCTTGCAGCATAGGATTTGAAGCGTTCTCATAGATCTCTTTAACAAGTGCATCGGCTTGCTGCTGCTGTTCACTTTCTAACAGCTCAACGAGATGTTTTGCCTGTTCTAATGAAATCATTCTAAATTGGCCTTTAGCGCCATCAGTCTTAACGACTTATAAACGCTCAAAAATTTTGTCTAGTTTTTCTTTTAGCGTAGCTGCTGTAAACGGCTTAACAATGTAACCGTTAACACCCGCTTGAGCCGCTTCGATGATTTGCTCGCGTTTTGCTTCAGCAGTGATCATTAGCACAGGCAGATGTTTTAGTTCATCGTCGGCACGGATATGCTTAAGCAAGTCGATACCTTGCATGCCTGGCATATTCCAGTCTGTTACAACAAAGTCGAACTCACCTTTCTTAAGCATAGGTAACGCCGTTAAGCCATCATCAGCTTCTTGGGTGTTGTTGAAACCCAAGTCGCGAAGTAGGTTCTTAACGATACGGCGCATTGTTGAGAAATCATCAACAATAAGGATTTTCATATTTTTATTCAAAATTGCCTCCACTGAGTTCGAGATCAGTGTTTTACTCATTATTTGTCCATGCACTTAACTTAGTGCGTAGACGCTGCATTGATTGACTTAAGATTTGACTGACGCGTGATTCGCTTACACCAATCACATCGCCGATTTCCTTTAAGTTTAACTCTTCATCGTAATAAAGCGAAAGTACTAGAGCTTCTCGTTCTGGCAAAGCTTTGATCGAATCGACTAAAGCTTTACGAAAATACTCGTCTGCAACCCCTTGAAAAGGTGTATTTGCTTCATCGTCGTCTTCCGGCGATATTACATCTTCCGATACGCCCAGATCTTCGATCCCTACTAAGCGGGAACAATTGATGTCGGCCAGAGCGCTATGATACTGCGCCAAACTCATCCCTAAGTGCTGCGCGACTTCTGCATCGGTAGGATCACGATTCAGTTCCCCTTCAAGAACTGAAATAGCTTGGCTGATCTCTCGATTATGTTTATGGACAGAACGAGGAACCCAATCCCCGCGCCGAATGTCATCGAGCATCGCACCTCGGATACGAATACCGGCATAAGTCTCGAAGCTAGCGCCTTTACTACCATCGTAGTTTTTTTGCGCTTCTAGCAAACCGATCATGCCCGCTTGAATAAGGTCTTCAACCTGAACACTTGGCGGAAGCCTGCCAAGTAAATGGTGAGCAATACGCTTCACCAACACCGAGTACTTTTCGAGAAAAGCACGCTGGCTGTTTTGGTTTGCATATTGGTCATAGGTCAGGGCCTTATTCACCAAATGGTTCCTCTAGCATTTCTGTTCTATTTAGTAAGCGTTCTACAAAAAACTCAAGGTGTCCACTTGGCGTTTTAGGAATTGGCCAAGTAAGTGCTTTATTCGCTAATGAACCAATCGCTAATGCGGCTGGAGAGCGAGGGAAAGCATCGACAACAATCTTTTGTTTCTTAACGGCTTGTCGAACTTTATCATCTAATGGAATACATGCTACGAGCTCAAGGCTAACATTCAAGAATCGCTCTGTGACCAATGTCAATTTTGCGAACAATTCTCTGCCTTCTCGATAGCTTCTGACCATATTTGCAACGATTTTAAAGCGCTGCACTTGATGCTCCTTACTCAACAACTTGATTAAGGCATATGCATCAGTGATCGATGTAGGTTCATCACACACGACTACCACAACGTCTTGGGCAGCACGTGAAAAGCTGACTACCATATCAGATATACCAGCGGCCGTATCAATTAATAATACGTCCATTTCATCTTCAAGACTACCGAAAGCTCGGATCAAACCGACGTGTTGAGCATGGGTTAGCTCTGTCATTGATTGAGTTCCCGATGTCGCTGGGATAATTTTTATACCGTGTGGACCTTCGACAATCGCATCTTTCAGATCGCATTCGCCAGCCAGCACATGGCCAAGATTTCGTTTAGGTCGAATTCCTAGCATGACATCGACGTTCGCTAGGCCTAAATCAGCATCAAGGACCATTACTTTTTGCCCTTGACGAGCCATACAAATCGCCATACCCAATGTCACATTGGATTTACCAACGCCACCTTTACCACCCGTGACAGATATGACCTTAGTTAAAGAAGGTTGTGTTAAGCGGCGTAGCCCGCTTGCTTGGTCTTGTATCATATTATTTGTCATAATCGTCCGCCGCCTAGAACCTTTCTGCTTCACTGTTCCAGTAGTGAGGCTCATCATCTGTCGACTTCTCTAGTAATTCGTTTGCCTTGGCTACCATGTACTTAGGTTGAGCAATCACAATATCTTCTGGTACTCGTTGCCCGTTAGCGATGTAAGCGACTGGGAGCGCATTTTGCACTACGACACTTACAAACTCACCTAGACTCAATGACTCATCCAGTTTAGTCATGATGCATCCAGAGAGAGGGATACGCTTAAAGTGGTCAATGGTTTCTTGCAACACTTTTCTTTGTGCCGTTGCTGGCAATACCAAGTAGCTGTGAATCATTTCACCACTTTCATGCATTAGGGTGTCTAACTGCTCCGATAACCTAACATCGCGTTGGCCCATGCCTGCTGTGTCAACAAGAATTAGGCGACGATTCCTTAACTGATATATTACATCGGCTAACTCTTTGGAATCTTTAGCGACTTTTACGGCACATCCCATAATTCGGCCATATATCGCCAATTGTTCGTGCGCACCAATTCGGTAGGTATCGGTTGTTACGAGTGCAACATTGTCTGCACCCCACTCCATGGCAGCACGTGCAGCAAGCTTAGCCACTGTGGTGGTCTTACCCACTCCAGTAGGCCCGAGCAATGCAACCACACCGCCACGTTTTAAAATATCTTGTTTGGAAATTGGAATCTGATCAGAGACTAATCCAAGTAGCGCTTTCCACGCTTTTGTTGGTGGCGTGTCTTCCGGAATATAACAAGCCAATTGATCCGCTAAATCAGACGATACGCCCATACGCTCCAAGCGTTTAATTAACATGGCACGCAAGGGCTCTCGACGCTCGACTTCTTGCCACATAAGGCCAGACACTTGATGCTCAAGAAGACGACGAATGGACGTCATTTCCTCTTTCATATCTTCTAGGTCTTCATTGGAGACTGGCGTTTCTGTCGGTCGAGAACGTTCGTACCGTGTTGGGTCTAAGCGCGCTTCTGGTCTTTCTACACGACGATCTTCCGCAATTAGCCGCGCTAAGGGCGAATCTTCTTTCAGTTGCACGCGTTCACTGTTTTGTGGTTGCCCAGAAGACTGCTGACGCTGGAGCAATGCCGATAAAGAATCAGCACCTTGCTCTTGTTCGTCTTCCTCAGGTTTACCACCGCTATACTGTTTCAGCATATTGGCGAAGCGCTTAGTCATTGAACGCCCAGAGTCAGCCTGAGTTTGCAAAGTCACACGGTCGTCTTCCAGTTGACGCTTTGATTGCGTGGGTAAGGAAGCAGGCGCCTGACGAGGAGCATGCCTTGGGCTAGAGCCATAGTTGCTGTTATTAGAACGATTCGCCGAGCTTTCGTTATCAACAGCAGCAACAATCTCTACGCCACCAGCGACTTTTTTGTTTGACATGATCACCGCATCGTCACCTAACTCCCCTTTCACTTGGAGCAGTGCCGTACGCATGTCTTTGGCAAAAAATCGTTTAATCTTCAATTTGGGTACCGTCTATTCACGCATCAGAGCTAGTTACCAACAGCTTGAACAATGCGAATTTGTTTCTCGTCTGGAATTTCCTGATAAGAGAGCACTCTCAACGATGGAATGGTGTTCTTCACAAACTTAGCCAAGGTTGAACGCAAGACTCCTGAGGTTAGCAACACGGCTGGTTCACCTTTAAGCTCTTGCTCTTGAGTCGCCTGACTTAATGATGATTGTAGTCGCTCTGCCAAACCTGGTTCGATTCCTGCGGATTCTCCTCCAGACGCCTGCATGGTTTGATGCAATATTTGTTCCAGCTCTGGAATTAAGGTTATCACTGGCAATTCTGGCTCTATCCCATTGATTTCTTGAACAATTAGACGTCTCAGTGAAATCCGAACTGCCGCAGTGAGGATGTCAGGTTCTTGACTTTTGCTCGAGTACTCGGACAAGGTTTGAACAATAGTACGAATGTCTCGGATAGGTACCGCTTCGTTAAGCAGGTTTTGCAATACTTTAACGACCACGCCAAGCTGCAGTTGATCAGGTACAAAGCTTTCAACCAATTTCGGAGTACTTCGTCCCAACATTTCCAGGAGATTCTGTACTTCTTCGTGCCCAATAAGTTGAGAAGCGTTATTGGTAAGTAGTTGGCTTAAATGCGTCGCCAATACGGTAGATGAGTCAACGACGGTATAACCGAGCGCCTGAGCATGCTCTCTTTGATCTTCTCGAATCCATACGGCTTCCAAACCAAACGCGGGGTCAATTGTGGGCTCGCCATCGATCATGCCGTAAACCTGACCTGGGTTAATCGCCAGTTCCATATCTGGACGGATTTCCGCTTCCCCTACCGCGACCCCCATCAGCGTAATGCGGTAACTATTTGGTGTTAACTCAAGATTGTCGCGAATATGCACAGCAGGGATCAGAAAACCAAAATCTTGTGAAAGTTTTTTCCGAACCCCTTTGACTCGCTCGAGTAATTCACCTCCTTGGTCCTTGTCAACCAATGGAATCAAACGGTAGCCCACTTCCAAACCGACAATATCAACGGGTTGAACGTCATCCCACGAAAGCTCTTTCGGGGTTGGGGCTTCCGCTTCGGTCGTCGCGGGGAGATTGGTCTTTTCTTGCTCTTTTTTCTGCTTACGGGTGATCCAGTATGCAGCACCTCCGGCTAACGTCGCCAAAAGTAAAAACGCAAAGTGTGGCATACCCGGAACAACACCCATAACCCCCAAAATAGCAGCGGTAATCATTAAGGCTTTAGGGTTGTCGAACATTTGGAAAACGACTTGCTGTCCCATGTCTTCGTCTGTGTTTTGACGTGTCACCATGATTGCCGCACCAATCGACAGCAACAGCGATGGAATTTGAGCAACCAAACCATCACCGATGGTTAACAGGGTATAAATTTGAATCGCTTCGCCAAAACCTAGGCCGTATTGCGCCATACCGATAGATAAGCCGCCGATAATGTTAATAAACAGAATCAAAATACCGGCGATAGCATCGCCTTTAACAAACTTAGACGCACCGTCCATCGAACCATAGAAGTCGGCTTCTTTGGTAACTTCTTGACGACGTGTTCGAGCCTGATCTTGGTCAATCAAGCCAGCATTCAAGTCCGCATCAATGGCCATTTGTTTACCGGGTAACGCATCCAAGGTAAAGCGTGCACTGACTTCGGATATGCGCCCCGCACCTTTGGTTACAACCATAAAGTTAATGATCATCAAGATTAGGAAGACAACCAAACCCACAGCGTAATTACCGCCGATTACAACGCTACCGAACGCCTCGATAACGCTACCTGCCGCACCAGAGCCTTCATGACCGTAAAGTAGTACCACACGAGTTGACGCGACGTTCAATGCAAGACGTAACAAGGTCGCGATCAGCAGTACAGTTGGAAATGCGGCAAAATCCAATGGCCTGCGGGTATAAACAGTAACCAGCAAAACCACCATCGCTAACGCAATGTTAAAGGTAAAGAATAAGTCGAGTAGAAACGCTGGTATTGGCAAAACCACCATGCCCAACGTTGCCAAAACCATAACTGGCGCACCAATAGCTGGCATCGCTCTTTGGGGAATGTTTGGCAGCTTATCCGCAAAAGGTAAAGAAAACTTCATAGATTGGCGTTTACAAATGTCTATGGAAAGAGAAACTTAGCCTACTATGCAATTTCCAGTCCAGTTGAAATGTCAAATAACTGGCTGAATCTCAGTAGGATAAGTAAATATTGATTGTCGAGGAGTAAAGGTGTTCCACAGAAGGGGGTAAATAGAACACTGATTTTGCCCATTCTTCGCACTAATCACGGTTTGTTGACGTTTGATGTCAGCAAACCGCGAGGTGCTTTAACGTTATGGCTGGATATTGAAAGCCACGCTGGCTAGTTTTTCTTTCGCCGCGTATTCGATGCAAATAAGCCCAGAGGTCGGGAACATAGGGGGGACCATGTCCGTCACGAACTCTGCCGTTAAATAACCGACCAAAGGTAAATGCGAGACAAGTAAAATACTGTCGAGCTGCTCTACCTCAATCAGTGCATTGACATAATCTGCGACCTGCTCTGAGTCACCGTACGGCGTGATATCGTCGCTCGTCTCAATACTTTTGGCGTCAAACAAAGACGAAATCTCTTGCCAAGTCTGTTGAGCTCGCAAATAAGGGCTGACGAGAACTTTATCAAACTGCTTAATGCCTTGCTCTCGACAAGCATTAGCGACAGCAAAAGATGCACTTCTTCCGCGATCGGTTAACGCCCGCTCTGCGTCACTGGGGGCATAGTGTTCTGCTTCTCCGTGGCGCATAATAAAAATCTTCATGGCTTGTTCCTAAACTGCTCTTGGGAATGACTCTACCGTGATCGTTATGACGATTATTGTATCTGGATTGTACTTTCTACGGCAAAGCAGCAGCACCAGATTGATCACTTACATGGATAATTATATCAAGTAACACAGCAAAGACTCTGACTTTGTTAACACTCTTTTGTTCTGGGCTAGAGCTCTTATTCACTAAACTTATCAATCAGATTGTTTGCACACGCCGCTATCCGAGTCATAATTATTAGGTTAAATTGGACTTAAATAGTTGAAACCACATCTGAGTTTCATTCCATCGGAGAAAACCACGTGCATATTAGCCCGAACGACACCAATCAATATCGTTACCTAACATTAGACAACGGTTTGCGGGTCTTGCTTATTCATGATGCTAGCGCACAAAAGTCTGCGGCAGCACTTGCCGTCAACGTCGGTCACTTCGATGATCCGAGCGATCGGCAAGGCTTGGCGCACTACTTGGAGCATATGTTGTTTCTAGGTACTGAAAAATACCCTAAAGTCGGCGAATTTCAGAGCTATATTAGCCAGCACGGTGGCAGCAACAATGCATGGACGGGCACCGAACATACGTGCTTCTTCTTTGATGTTACGCCAAATTGCTTTGAACCCGCTTTAGATAGATTTAGTCAATTTTTCTCCGCGCCGCTGTTTAACCCAGAGGCATTAGACAAAGAACGACAAGCCGTTGAGTCTGAATACAAGCTCAAGTTGAATGACGACTCTCGACGCCTATATCAAGTCCACAAGGAAATCATCAACCAAGAGCACCCTTTCAGTAAGTTCTCAGTCGGCAACTTAGAAACTTTGGGGGATCGCGACGGCCAATCGATACGTCAAGAAATCATCGACTTCCATTATCAAGAGTATTCAGCCGATTTAATGACTCTTGCCGTAACAGGCCCGCATTCGCTAGAAGAACTGCAAGCATGGTGTGAAGAAAAATTCAGCATGGTTCCCAATCACAATCTAGCAGGTAAAGTCGTTGAGGTCCCTTATATCACACAAGGCTCTACATCAATTCAAGTCAACGTTGAGCCTGTTAAAGACATTCGCAAGCTGATCCTAACTTTCCCGATGCCCAGTATGGATCAGCACTACCAAACGAAACCTCTCTCCTACTTTGCACACCTACTCGGAGATGAGGGACCCGGTAGTCTCCTTGTCGCATTGAAAGATCAAGGCTGGATAACCTCCCTTTCCGCAGGTGGTGGCACCAGTGGCAGTAACTATCGTGAATTTACAGTGAGTTGCTCGCTCACATTAGAAGGTTTAGAGAAAACCGACGATATCGTTCAGGCCATTTTTAGCTACATTACGCTGATTGCGACAAAAGGGATGGATGAATGGCGTTATTTAGAGAAGAAAGCAGTACTAGAATCCGCTTTTCGCTTTCAAGAACCAACAAGACCGATGGATCTTGTTAGTCACTTAGTGATCAACATGCAGCACTACCAGCCTACAGACGTTATGTATGGCGACTATATGATGCTAGAGTATCAACCTGAACTGCTCTCTTCTTTGCTGGCGTATTTTAGCGTAGATAATTTAAGAGTAACCTTAATCGCGCAGGGCCTTGATTACGATAAAACAGCAAACTGGTACTTTACGCCTTACTCAATAGCACCTTTCTCTGCTCAACAGAAACAGCATTACGTTCAACCGACCAGATTGTCGTTTACTCTGCCTGAACAAAACCCGTTTATTTGCTACGAACTCGATCCACAACCTCAAGAAGAACAACACTCCACTCCACAAGTCATTGAAGAGTTACCTGGTTTCAAACTGTGGCACCTTCAAGATGATGAGTTCCGCGTACCTAAAGGCGTACTTTATATCGCCATCGATAGTCCACAAGCGATATCGACACCGCGTAACATTGTCAAAACCCGTCTGTGCGTCGAGATGTTCTTAGACAGTTTGGCCAAAGAAACTTATCAAGCCGAGATCGCAGGCATGGGCTACAACATGTACGCTCATCAAGGTGGGGTCACGTTAACTGTCTCTGGATTTAGCAAGAAACAACCGGAGTTGATGCAGCTAATTTTACGGCGCTTCGCAAACCGCGACTTTAGCCAACAACGTTTTGATACCATTAAGCAGCAAATGCTTAGAAATTGGCGAAATGCTGCGCAAGACCGCCCTATATCTCAGCTGTTCAATGCTCTTACCGGTATACTTCAACCAAATAACCCTCCATATGCGGTGCTATTGGAAGCTTTGGAGACCGTTGAAGTGGACGAGTTGGCCAGTTTTGTCGAAGGCATTCTGGCGGAACTGCATGTTGAGATGTTCGTCTATGGTGACTGGACAAAAGCGGATGCTTTGAGCTTAGGAAACACCCTCAAAGATGCACTGCGCGTACAGAACCAACAGTATGAAGAGTCACTACGCCCATTAGTTATGTTGGGTGAGAATGGCTCATTCCAGCGCGAGGTGTTCTGCGACCAAGAAGATTCAGCGGTCGTGCTTTATTACCAATGTGAGGACACAAGTCCACGTAGCATTGCGCTTTATTCACTCGCCAACCACCTAATGTCTGCGACCTTTTTCCACGAGATCCGCACCAAGCAACAGTTAGGCTACATGGTTGGTACTGGTAATCTCCCTCTCAATCGCCACCCTGGTATCGTGTTGTACGTACAATCTCCGAACGCTGCACCTGGGGAGTTGATCGCATCCATTGATGAGTTCTTGAATGCGTTTTATATGGTATTGCTTGAGCTCAATGAATATCAATGGCACAGCAGTAAACGGGGATTGTGGAATCAAATCGCGACACCAGATACCACCTTACGCTCAAGGGCACAGCGTTTATGGGTTGCAATTGGGAATAAAGACACCGAATTCAATCAGAAAGATAAAGTACTGCAAGAACTAAAGACGTTAGACCGTAGCGATATGATTCGCTTTGTCGTTAACGAACTCAAACCAAGAACGGCCAACCGATTGATTATGCACACGCAGGGCAATGCACACCACGAGTCAGAGAAGCTCGAACTTGGTTTAGAGATTGGCTCAATTGAAGAGTTTCAATTAAGACCGAAGGACGTCGAACTGGGTTAACCCGCTTGCTCAGACTTAACAATATTCTTCAATGAATGGGGGTGGAGCTTAATGCACACCCCTTTATGTTTAAAGGCGACAGTAGGGTTATTCAAACGCTCACCTTCTCCTTTCGGGCTAGAAAGTTTGATTTTGACACCTTGCTCTTCAAGAGATGGGTAATTTTCAGCAAACTGCGGGAATTGTCGCTGAAGATCGCACAAATAGTCATCCGCAGTTTGCGCAGCAGAAGGCACGACGAATTCTACGTGCTCCCAACTTTGTACGGGATACAATTTTCCTTCTGCAGGATAAGGCAGTTCTAGGCACTCAATCTTCCAACCTTGAGCCTCTAACGGCTGACTAAATTCAATCACAATAATCGGACGTCCATTAATGGTAGCCGTCGAGATCTCTTCACCAAACTTAAGCCACTCTTGGTGGGCCATTTGTGCTAGTTCTACATCATTTATACGCAGTGCGATGTGATCCGCTTGAAAAGCCGACAAATTAATATGCAAGATTTGGCTTAACTGTTGGATTTTATGCATAAAATCGTCGAGTTTGCTCTGCATTTGAGTAGGCATTAATTCAGCATCAATCAGTCTTTGAGACATTTTCTATCATCCAAAACATTAATTTTTCTTCAATACTAACAAGATCATCAGGAAAAGTAGAAAATTTCCCAGTTCACTCCCTATAAGCGCGCTCATAAAGTTGGTATTATGTGCTCCAATTTATGAACTAGATCGAGATATGCATTCATTTCACCTCGGTGAATAATATTCAAGAGTAGCCCTTAGCTCACCTTGACCTCTGGAATGTATACCCAACCAATTCCCTAGAATTGAAGGAAGCGCGTGTGAATATCCAAGCACTTATTAATGACAAAGTTTCTCAGGCTTTAGAAGCCGCTGGCGCACCTGCAGGAAGCCCTGCGGCTGTTCGCCAATCTGCAAAACCACAATTTGGTGATTATCAAGCAAACGGCGTAATGGGCGTTGCGAAAAAGCTCGGTACTAACCCTCGCGAATTTGCACAAAAAGTATTGGATGTTCTAGACCTAGATGGTATCGCGAGCAAAACTGAAATCGCTGGCCCTGGTTTTATTAACATTTTCCTAAGCGAAGAGTTTCTAGCGAAACAAGCTGACGCAGCGCTGGCTGACACTCGTCTGGGTGTCGCTGAACAAGCACAGCAAACCATCGTAGCCGACTACTCTGCACCGAACGTAGCGAAAGAGATGCACGTTGGTCACCTGCGCTCAACCATCATTGGTGACGCTGTGGTTCGCACGCTTGAGTTCCTAGGTCACAAAGTAATCCGCGCCAACCATATCGGCGACTGGGGTACTCAATTCGGTATGTTGATCGCTAACTTAGAGCGTGTACAACAAGAGTCTGGTGAAGTTTCGATGGAACTGGCCGACTTGGAAGCCTTCTACCGTGAGTCGAAAAAGCTATACGACGAGGACGAAGAGTTTGCCGTTAAAGCTCGTAACTATGTAGTAAAACTTCAGGGCGGTGACGAGTACTGCGCTGAAATGTGGAAGAAACTGGTCGATATCACCATGATTCAAAACCAGCGTAACTACGATCGCCTAAACGTATCGCTTACTCGTGATGACGTGATGGGTGAAAGTATGTACAACGACATGCTTCCGCCAATTGTTGCTGATCTGAAAGAGAAAGGCATTGCTCAAGAAGATGACGGTGCTCAAGTTGTTTTCCTTGATGAGTACAAAAACAAAGATGGTGACCCGATGGGTGTTATCATTCAAAAACGCGACGGTGGCTTCCTTTACACCACAACGGATATTGCTTGTGCTAAATACCGTTACGAAACTCTAGGTGCTGACCGCGTACTGTACTTCATCGACTCTCGTCAACACCAACACCTAATGCAAGCTTGGACAATCGTTCGCAAAGCTGGCTATGTTCCTGAAGAAGTCACCCTAGAGCACCATGCGTTCGGTATGATGCTGGGTAAAGATGGTCGCCCATTCAAGACTCGTGCAGGCGGTACTGTACGTTTAGCTGATCTTTTAGATGAGGCAGAAGAACGCGCAATCAAACTGATCGAATCGAAGAACCCAAGCTTAGAAACTGAAGAAAAGACTAAGATTGCCAACACGGTTGCGATGGCGGCAGTGAAATACGCGGATCTGTCTAAGCACCGTACAACCGACTACGTGTTTGATTGGGACAACATGCTAGCGTTTGAAGGTAATACCGCACCATACATGCAGTACGCTTATACACGTGTTTCTTCAATCTTCGCCAAAGCAGGTATCTCAGTTGATCAACTAGCGGGTGATATCAAGGTTACAGAAGAGAAAGAAAAAGCATTGATCGCGAAATTGCTTCAGTTTGAAGAAGCAGTGCTATCTGTTGCTCGCGAAGGTCAGCCTCATATCATGTGTAGCTACCTATTTGAACTTGCTGGTCAGTTCTCTAGCTTCTATGAAGCGTGCCCAATTCTAAATTCAGAAGACGAGTCAGTGAAGCAAAGTCGTCTGAAGCTCGCAGCTCTAACCGCTAAGACGATCAAACAAGGTCTATCTTTACTGGGTATTGAAACTCTAGAGCGCATGTAAGCCACGTAAAGTGTGAGTTTATTGAAAAAGGTTGACGTGCAAGCGTCAACCTTTTGTTTTATTTGCCTTATACTCAGCGTAAAACTAATTTTGGAACTTAATATGAGCTTTGAACTTCACCCTCAATTAGCCAAAGATACCACGATACTTGGTCAGTTCCCTTTGAGCGTCGCGTTGCTGCATAAAGACAATGCTGTGCCATGGGTCATTCTGGTCCCTAAACGTGCCAACCTAAAAGAACTTCACCATTTACCTATGCAAGAGCAGCAGCAATTTTTGCTTGAGTCACAAGCCGTTAGCCAAGCTCTAGAGGCGACGTTTCAGCCAGATAAACTCAATCTGGGTGCACTAGGTAACATGGTGCCACAACTGCATATCCATCATATCGCAAGGTTCAAAGACGATGTGGCATGGCCTGGGCCGGTTTGGGGCAATACACAGGGGACATTTCGAACTCAAGCTGAGCAGCAAGAGCTGCACACGCGCATCAGTAACGTGCTTTCTTTGAGTAGTTTGTTTCAAAAGGCTTAGTTTTTCTAATTAACCCTCTGTATTAGATACAAAAAAGCCGCTCTCTCGAGCGGCTTTTTAATCAGCTTCACTACATGGTAACCGTCATAGCCAAAGCATTATTGTTGACCTTAGTATAGCGGACTCGCGTAATATGCTGGCTAGCATTGGTATCAACGAGGCGCGAAATAACCCCTTTTCGAATCCAAACCGACAACATCGCATCCACTCCGTCTTCACTCATGTGAAACTGCTTCGCAAGTTCCCGCTGGGAGACGCTACCGTGCTGGTCAATATAAAGCTTCAGGTCCGAAAGTATCATGCCAATTTTACCTCTAACTGCTGAGCGGATTTTTGTCCTGCGGCTTTAAGCGCGCGGTAGGAAACAAATCCGACAGCAAAAATACCTACGATCCACGCGGCACTCGTTGCTGGGTGATCAACGAAATGAGTCGCCTGATAGTAAAGCGCAGCGCCGCCATAGGCTAATCCCATGGTCCAAACGGCAATGAAGCGAGCGTATTTCTGACCAAACTCACGCACATAAGCACCCATGGCTGCAACACATGGAGTGTAAAGTAAGATAAAGATAAGGTAAGCAAATGCCGCGTTACCAGACGCAAAGTATCCTTTCAGGTTACCAAAAATTGAAGCATCCACTTCTTGCTCTTCTGCTACCGCTTGGCTATCTGTCAAGTCACCAACTTCAATACCGAGTGGATCGGAGTAGCTCAAACCAGCTAAGTTGTCAGGAATCGACATAACCGCTTCCTCTAGACTTGCCATCAAATCGTACTCACCCGCGTCTTCATCACTTGGTGCGTAAAGACTATTTAACGTACCTACTACCGCTTCTTTGGCAAAAATACCCGTAATGATGCCAACGGTTGCTGGCCAGTTATCTTCCTCTACACCAATTGGAGCAAAGATAGGCGTGACCACTTGAGATACTTTCGACAGAACTGAATTCTCGCTATCTTCATTACCAAACGAACCATCGGTACCCACAGAATTTAGGAAACTCAAGATAGTCACTACCACGACAATGGTCTTACCCGCACCGAGAACAAAACGCTTCAGCTTTTGCCAAGTTTTGATGACCACGTTACGCATCGTCGGTAGCTCATAGTCTGGCATCTCCATGACTAAGCTCTCGCTTGAGCCCGGATAAAGAGTGTTTTTCAACACTAAACCAGTAAAGACAGCCGCGGCAATACCAAGTAAATACAAAGCAAATACAATGTTCTGGCCACTTTCTGGGAAAAACGCTGCTGCAAAAAGCGCATAAACAGGAAGACGCGCACCGCACGACATAAATGGAGCCATAGATGCTGCCAACTTACGTTCACGCTCTTGGTCTAACGTTCGCGTCGCCATGATGGACGGCACGTTACAACCGAAACCGAGAACCAGTGGCACAAATGCTTTGCCTGGCAAACCAATCTTCTGCATTACTTTGTCGAGAACAAAGGCGGCACGAGACATGTAGCCAGAACTTTCTAGAACCGCTAAGAACAGGTACAAACAAGCGATAACAGGAATGAATGTCGCAACCGTTTGGATACCACCGCCTACACCGTCGGCGATGAGGGTAACCAACCAGACTGGTAGGTGATCATCCAGTAAGTAATGTCCGCCATCAACCAGTAAAGCGCCGACACCAATATCAAAGAAATCAATAAATGCGCTACCGATATTAATTGAGAACATGAACATCAAGTACATCACAACAAAGAAGAATGGGACGCCTACCCACTTGTTCAGAATGACCGCATCCACTTTTTCTGTGAAGTTATGGCTTAGTTTGCCCTCAGTACGACGGATATGTTTGCATTGCTCATGTAGGAAAGTGTACTTCACATCAGCAACAAGTAAATCAACGTCAATATCTAAACTGGCACGTACAGTTTGCACTTTCTCACGTTCAGTTTGGGCAAGCGCGTTATTTACCATGAGATCGTTTTCAAGAGCACGGATCGCCATCGCTCGAGGCGCAACTTGAGTTTGCTCAGCGAATACTGGTTCTACTTCTTTGATTGCTTGCTCAAATTCGCTGCCGTAGTTCAACTGCAACTCATCCAGAGCCACACCCTGCACGATCGCCTTGTGTAACTGAGCTTTAAATGACTGAACCTGGCCACGATTGTTAGCAGAGATGGCAAAAACTGGGCAACCCAGCATTTTCTCCAGAGCTTTGGTATCGATTGTTTGACGCTCTCGCTTAAGCGCATCCATTTTATTTAGGACAACAACCATAGGGCGACCGAGTTCGCGCAGTTGCAATGTCATATATAAGCTGCGCTCTAAACATGTCGCATCAACAACGTTAATAATAAGATCCGCAGGATGAGTAAGAACGGCGCGAGAGGCAATCGACTCATCGATGCTATTGCTATCGTTACCACTGTCTAACGCATAGATGCCAGGTAAATCAGTAAGAGAAAAGTGATCGCCAGAATGTGAATACTTACCTGTTTTCTTCTCGACAGTGACACCTGCCCAGTTACCAACTTGTTGTTTAGCACCAGTCAGGCCGTTAAATAGAGTTGTCTTACCACTGTTAGGATTACCAACAGTCAGAATTTGGTATTCCATTAGTTCACCTCCACAGTGATCGAATTTGCGATGTTTTCACGAACCGCCAAGGAGACTCCGCGTACCTCGACTTGCAGAGGGTCACCCATAGGTGCTCTGCGAATTAAAGTTACAGGGGTTTTCGGTAGCAGCCCCATAACCATCAGTTTCTTTCTTACGTCGTTAGAGAGCTCATTGAATCCAGTAATGGTGGCTTGTTGCCCTTGTTGTAATTGTGAGAGTTTCATAATCAGGCCAGAATATACAAATGAAAAGTATTTTTATTAACGCTCGCAATTCTATCCTCACCACATGTAACAAATCTTGTCTGAAATCAATCTTTGCACTTTTGCTGGTCGTTAGTTTCGTTAAAAAAGCTCCCGTCAATTACGTTAAAAACCAAGCATCGCAAACTTATCCCAAAAGTAACTCGAGACAAAAATAAGTAAAAAACTGAGTAAAAACAATTTAAAAACAACAACTTAATAAAACTGTCGCTTTTATCATGTAACAATGGCGTTAATTTTATAAGTAAAATAAGGCGGTACGTTTATAGTTAATCACGTCAGCGGGGACATCCCTAAAGACAAAGAATTCCAGAGGTGGCGCAACCGCGTCACTCCGGCAGCAAGCGAAGGTGTCATTGGCACCCGTGGTATAGTCCCCCCGGCTATACCACGTTATTTTTTCTTATCTCTTATCTCTTATCTCTTATCTCTTATCTCTTATCTCTTATCTCTTATCTCTTATCTCTTATCTCTTATCTCTTATCTCTTATCTCTTAGATAATTTCCCAAAACAAACCCGTCGGTAAAGCATCACCGCTTCTAACGCAATGTCATTGAGACTCAACGGCTTGAGTACTGGAAAAGAAACAAGGTATAGCCCTCCATGATTGAAGGGCGTGTGGATTGTTAGATTAGTGTTCTTTTTGTTCTACGAACTGGGTAGGTGGGACACCAAAGCGATGCTTGAAGCGTTGGCTAAAATAGGACGGGTCGTTGAAACCACACTCAAACGCAACGTCTGAGACTTTCTCCCCGGCTAATAATCGACGACATGCATTGTCTAAACGCACTTCCGTTAAATACTCGGTAAAGGTCTTTTCTATACTGGATTTAAGGCGCCGCTGTAAGCTTCGTTCAGAAACAAACAATAGCTTCGCTGCAGCTGAGGTACCAAAATCGGGATCGGCGAATCTTTCATCAACGAGGTTGCGAACTTTATTAAGCCAAGGATCTTCATTCGACGAGTCAAGGTGCTCTTCCTGTGGTGACGCTAAAATAACCGATTCTTCATTAAACGAGTCACTACCCTGCCAAGTCAACTCCAACAAGTTTCTATCGGGTGAGCTATGAGTCGTCATGTTGCCACCACTTTGTGCCACTAAATTTTGAATGGTTTGCAGTGCGACAGACTGGTTGTAGCTTTCTAGAGAGTCTCCTTGATCGACAATAGCTAAGGTGATCCATTGCTCTTCTCGACGAACCGTCATCAATACCGATTGATTTCGGTAACAGCGCTTGGTAATGCTGTCCATAACACTGTTCAAAAGCTCGTCGAGGTTAAAATTAGACAAACAAACATAACTTTCGGACTCTTCGTTTGATGTAAACTCTACCTGTATACCCAGCTTAACCAACTCTTCTTCCCAGCCGTTCAAAACCGAGTGCAGGATCAAGTCTAGGTTATATACGGGCTTGGCTTCACCATTCGTTGTCCTTACATGCAGCAGTAAATCCAACTCTTGCATTAGATAGTCGAGCACTTTTTTATACTGGCTAGAATTCGACAAAAGCTGCTCTGCTGCTTGGTTATTGAGCCTCTCTTTCATCGACTCAATCGATTGATCCATAATCAGACGACGAATTTGCAGTTGTTTGCGCAATTGCTGATTGTTGCTGAGTAAGATGCGACTTTGATGGCGAAGCTGATTGGTTTTTAGGGCAACCTGAGCTTTCAGTTGACGGTTTACTCTGGTCATAATTCGAGAACGCCAATAAACGATACCGGCCAGCAGTGCAGACACCACGATAAAATAACCAATTAGAGCATAGTTGGTTAAAAACCAAGGTTTAGCGACGTAAAAATCAAACTGGTTACTTTGCCCACGCTGATTTTTATTCAGTACCGCCCTAACATCGAGCTGGTAATGGCCTGGCATCAAGTGATCAATATTGAGCGTAGAGCCATCTAGAAGTTGCCACTCTTCCTGATTTAATCGATATTCTAAATGCACTTTATTGACTTGAGGTAAAACACCGAATTGAAACGAGATCGACTCTCCATACCCCAACTCGAGCTGATGTTTGCTCGCTTCACCTAACGAGCGTAAAGTTTGATTCACTTTGACTTGGCCAATAATCACCTTAACATCGGGTAGCCGACTCACAACCAACTGATGCGTGTTCACCTTAACGAGCCCAGTATAAGTACCTAATATTAAAGTCCTCTGACTGTCTGAACCATAACTACAAAGGCCTGGAGCAAACTCATTACTGATCAATCCAAACGGCTCACCGTAGTGGCGCACCAACTGTCCATCTCGCGCATAACGCGATAGTCCGGCCGAAGAAGTTAGCCAAACCCCATCTTGATTCGCAATGAGACATTTGGGGGTAATGTGCCCATCTAGCAGCCCTATTGGTTCAACATGGCCGGTATTGAGGTCAAATTGATACAAGCCATAACGACCGGCAACCCAAAGATTTTTATCTGAGACTTGAACAATGTTGGTCACTAATCCGTAGGGGATGCTCTCACCAATGAAGTTGACTTGACCATCTCGCATCACATACACACCATGCTCCGTGCCAAGAACCAGATAACCATGGGAAGTCACTGTCATCTCTGTAAGCTGTGCAGGTAAGTACTTCCTTATCATCCATTCAGCGCCATACTGAGTTAGTTGGCCTGTTGTCAGTTGGTAGCTCCAAAGTTGTTTGTCACTTGCCCCCCACAACTGATTGTTGTCATCCAGCTCAATATATCGAATAGGCGACGATTTTAGATAAAGGGGTAACTCAGAATCATCGATCATTTCCCCAGTGACGGCATCAATACACTTAATGCCCTCATCAGTAGCAAGCCAAAGAACACCATTGATCTCAACCAGGTCGTGAACCTTACCTCTATAGATGAGTTGCTTTGAACTTACTTTAGTGAGGCTCACTTGATAAAGACCCACATCTGAAAGCATCCAATAACCTTCGCTGTTTTCCATTCTGCGTAAGTAGTGGGCAATATTTCGGTTTATACCCGTCGACATCAAACGTTCAGGATAACGTTCAAAGTTATGAGAAAACTGGGAGAAATATCGAACACCTCTATCAGTCGCGATCCAGATACCGCCAACATGGTCGTTGAGTAGCGCATAAATTTTGCCATGTTGAACAATGCTGTCATTCGAACCCGATGAGGTTAAGCGCTGAGTTTCACCAGTCAAAAAGGAGTAGACGATTAACCCCTTCTCAGTTCCTATCCAATACTCTTGACTGGTTTCAGTAATGCTAAGGACATGCGAACCTTCGATCTCTTTGACCGCTTTACTCGGATCTTCGATATTAAATATCAGAGCACCATTTAACGAACCAATCACCAGCTCTCTACGTTTATCCGAGAAGTAGAGTTTTTCGACATAGTGTTGGCCAGAGCTAGCGATATGATCAAACCGTGAACCATCAGAGAGATAAACCCCTGCATTGGTCGCGACCACCCATTTGGAGAAGATGTATTTCGCGTCATTTATTTGGATATTGGAGGTTTGGCTGTACTGATAGAGAGACAGCAAAGAGTAAGTATTAAAGTCTCCTGTATCGACGTCATACGTATAAAAGCTGGTGTCGTCTGACAGCCAAATAAATCGCTTAGAGGCTCCTATCCGCTGTATCTCAATACCTGGCTGCAAACTAAAAATCAGTTCGCGTTCTTTATTTGGCTCTGTTCGATATATTTCATTGTGGAAGAAAGACCAAAATGCATTATCAATAAAAGCAACTTGGTCAACATCGTGCTCAATCGCGGATCCAGAGCCAGGAATGATATCTTGGCCGTCAAAAAACAGAATCTGATTGCGAACATCTTGAAACCAGATGCCCCCCCCATCAGCCAAAAACAGTTGTTTAGCCGCAAAGACCTTTCCTTGTGCTTGCGTTGGTAAAGGATAGAACACCGTTGGTGTAGGCTCTGCAGCCTTTAGCGCAAAAGCAAAGTTGAAAAAAATAATTATCCAGAAGGCTCTAGTCACCAAAAGCATCCCTAACAGCAATAAAGAAAGAAACGAGAATCCGTTGACGTGCACAGCAATTATACCGTCAACTTAACTATTTATTTTGTGGAGATAATTATCTAAGAATAGGAAGATTTCACAAGTCAGACTGCGACTTGAGGCTGACTTTTCTAGCCAAACTCACACCTAGAAGTGGAACGTTATGTGAATCTGTTGAAAAAGGGAGCGATGTGCTCCCTTTTTGATTAACCTTTTAAGCAATTAAGAAAACTATCAGCTAGCTGTTGCTTGAATTTAAAGTAGGCGCCAGCCCCGACTGGAACATCTGTACCAAGAGGATCAAGAACGCCGATGTTGGCATTACTACCTCGAGTCACCGACTCAACGACGGCAGGAGTAAATTGGGGTTCTGAGAAAACGCATTTTGCCTGTTCTGCAGTCAACGCTTTACGAATCTTGATCAGCGTTTTTGCACCCGGCTTACGTTCAGGACTCACAGTAAAGTGACCCAGTTGGTTGAGCTCAAAATCTTGCTCAAAGTAACCATAGGCATCATGGAATACAAAGTAGCCTTGATCTTTAATAGGCTCCAGAGCTAGCTTCAGCTCGTTTTGCTGTTGCTCTAGAGTACCCAAAAACTTCACTAGATTACTCTGATATGCTTGCGCATTTTGACTATCAATACTCACCAGCTTATCGGTGATGGCTTGCGCAACTTGCTTTGTCGTCTTGTAACCCAACCAAAAGTGCGGATCATGGCTACCGTGATCATGGCCATGATGATCTTCATGCCCACCACTAAACTCACGCAGTTCCAACCCCTCTACTTGGCTCAAGGTAAGCACTGATGACTGCCCTTCAAGCGACTTAACAAGGAAAGCTTCTAGATCACGGCCAAACCAAACGACTAAATCTGCACTACGAATACGCTTTACATCAGAAGGTTTAAGCGCATAATCGTGCGGAGAAGTGTTTGAACCAAGTAGAACACCAGGCTCTGTGACACCAAGAGTCAGTTC
>NZ_AEVT01000105.1 GCF_000189275.1 Vibrio sinaloensis DSM 21326
AAACATTTTTGCCCTTACTTAGAGACTAATGCAGCAATTGAGCTGCTGCAAATAAAATTCTGAGCCGAACAAATTTATCTATCTAATTGATTAAAAAGAAGCCAAAAACCATTCACACCACCTATCTGTCTACATAAACAATCGATAATTTAGTTAGCAAAATGTAAATCTCAAAAGTGATTTGTTTGCAAATATGTAGACTCTAAGACCTTTTTCTTATTGACTGCGCGCAATCATTGGCTAAATTGGTCAAATAGTGACTGAAAATTTGGCAGCGGCTGAATGGAAATTCACTTTTTGTTCACATAGGAATAACCGTGAACGTTCATACAACATCAGTAACAAAATGCATGAGGGATGTATAGCATGGCTACAGGTACAGTAAAATGGTTTAACAACGCCAAAGGATTTGGTTTTATCTGTCCAGAAGGTGAAGACGGAGATGTGTTTGCGCATTACTCCACAATTCAGATGGATGGTTATCGTACTCTGAAAGCAGGCCAACAAGTCAACTTTGAAGTGGAAGAAGGTCCAAAGGGATATCATGCAAGTGTCGTGACACCCGTGGAAAGTCAATTAGCCAAATAACCGCTGCCTAAGTGAAATACAAGCGAAACACATAACGATTCGCTCGAGACCAACAAAAAACCCGCCAAATGGCGGGTTTTTTATTCATCGAACAAATTAGCCGTTGATGATCGCGTTCAGCGTACCACTTGGGCGCATTAGCGGTGCTGCCTTGTCAAACTCAGGCGCGTAATAGCCACCCAGTTCACCTGTAACGCCTTGCGCATCATTCAACTCAGCGACAATTTTCTCTTCGTTTGAAGACAATGCTTCGGCAATCGGAGCGAATTCTGCTGCTAAGTCTGCGTCTGCAGTTTGCGCGGCTAGAGCTTGTGCCCAGTAAGTCGCTAGGTAGTAATGGCTACCGCGGTTATCTAGTTCACCAACACGGCGAGATGGAGACTTGTTGTTGTCTAGGAAATCACCGGTCGCTTTATCAAGTGCATCAGCCAGAACTTGCGCTTTAGCATTACCTGTCACAGTACTTAGGTGCTCAAGAGACGCTGCTAATGCAAGGAACTCACCCAGTGAATCCCAACGCAAGTGGTTCTCTTTTTCTACCTGCTGTACGTGCTTAGGAGCAGAACCACCAGCACCCGTTTCGAATAGACCACCACCGTTCATGAGTGGAACGATAGACAACATCTTCGCTGATGTTCCTAGTTCTAGAATTGGGAACAAGTCAGTTAGGTAGTCACGCAGCACGTTACCTGTTACTGAGATTGTATCTTGACCTTCTTTGATACGAACTAGCGAGAATTGACATGCTTCTAGAGGAGCAAGGATCTTGATTTCTAGACCTGAAGTATCGTGCTCAGGTAGGTAAGCGTTCACTTTCTTGATTAGCTGAGCATCGTGTGCACGATTCTCATCTAGCCAGAATACGGCTGGAGCACCTGTCGCACGGGCACGTGTAACCGCTAGCTTGACCCAATCTTGGATCGGCGCATCTTTCACCTGACACATACGGAAGATGTCACCTTCTTCTACTGATTGCTCAAGTAGAACGGCGCCTGACGCGTCAACAATGCGAATGGTACCTGCCGCATCAAGAATGAATGTTTTGTCGTGAGAACCGTATTCTTCTGCTTTCTGCGCCATTAGACCTACGTTTGGCACGCTGCCCATTGTGGTTGGGTCGAAAGCACCATTTTCTTTACAGAAGTCGATGACCGCTTGGTAGATACCCGCGTAGCTACGATCTGGGATCATTGCTTTAGTATCTTTCTGCTTACCATCTGGACCCCACATTTGGCCAGAAGAGCGCAGCATTGCTGGCATAGAAGCATCCACGATGATGTCGCTCGGTACGTGCAGGTTAGTAATACCACGGTCAGAATCGACCATCGCTAGTGGCGGTTGAGTTTCGTATACCGCTTGTAGTGCCGCTTCGATCTCGTCTTTTTGAGCAGCTGGTAGTGATGCAATCTTAGCGTAAACATCACCGATACCGTTGTTTACGTCAACACCTAGCTTCTCGAATACATCACCGTATTTTGCGAATACATCTTTGTAGTAAACTTTAACTGCATGACCAAAGATCACTGGGTCAGAGACCTTCATCATGGTCGCTTTCATGTGAAGTGATAGAAGAACGTCTTGCTCTTTTGCTTCAGCGATTTGCGCTTCAAAGAACTCTACCAGCGCTTTCTTGTTCATTACTGAACAGTCGATGATTTCTTTGTCTTGTAGCGGGAAAGCACCTTTCAGCTCTTTCACTGCACCATCAGCACCAACGAATTCAATCTTAACGTCTGTTGCACCATCTACTGTATGGGATTCTTCGCTACCGAAGAAATCGTTACCAGACATGCTAGAAACGTGAGATTTAGAATCTGCAGACCATGCGCCCATTGAATGCGGGTTTTTCTTCGCATAGTTCTTAACAGAAAGTGGAGCGCGACGGTCAGAGTTACCTTCACGTAGCACTGGGTTTACCGCACTACCTTTTATCTTGTCGTACGTTGCTTTGATCGCTTCTTCTTCGTACGTGCTTGGCTCTTCAGGGTAGTTAGGTAGGTTATAACCTTTAGCTTGTAGTTCAGCGATCGCTGCTTTTAGCTGAGGGATAGACGCAGAGATGTTAGGCAGCTTGATAATATTCGCTTCTGGCGTTTTTGCTAACTCACCAAGCTCTGCCAATGCGTCTCCGATGCGCTGCTCTTCTGTTAGATGCTCTGGGAAGTTGGCAATAATACGCCCAGCAAGAGAGATATCGCGAGTATCAACGTCGATACCAGAAGATGCAGTAAATGATTGAATAATCGGAAGTAGTGAGTATGTTGCTAGCGCAGGTGCTTCATCAGTAATCGTGTAAATGATTGTAGGTTTTTCTGTAGGCATGAAATTTCCCTATTGTTCTAACCGGACCTGTTGAGTCTAGGTCCTATGTGTGTGTTCGCTAACAAGTTATGAATAATCCCCTCACTTGTTGCGCTTTGTCCGTCTCTTTATTTTTTCGTCGAGTGTACGACATCCATGAGAGCGATTAGTTATAATTAAACAAAATTCGCGTAATAGTCTATTATCTTGTGCGCCAATCCTGTTTTCGGGCGCGCAAATGGTAGCTTAAACTGCAGTTCGTTAAAAGTTTTACCCACACTTCGTTTACATTTTTGCAAGGTAGTTAACATGTCTCCACGCTCACAACGTGAGTCCAAGCCCTCTTCATCGCGCCGTAAGGCCACGGGTTTTAAACGTCCATCTAACCACAAAACAAACACTAAGCATTCTTCGCGAAATCGTAAGAAAATCGCGAGCAGCAAACCTAAGGTGGCACCAGAGGATCGTAAAGTGATCGTGTTTAACAAGCCATTTGATACCTTAAGTCAGTTTACTGATGGCGAAGGTAGGAAGACACTAGCGGACTTTATTCCAGTCAAAGACGTGTACGCGGCAGGTAGGCTTGATCGCGACAGCGAAGGGTTGATGGTGCTGACCAATGATGGGGTATTACAGGCGAAGCTCACTCAGCCACAATCAAAGTCACCCAAGACCTATTGGGTTCAAGTTGACGGTGCACCTAGCGAAGAAGATCTTGATAAGCTGCGTAAAGGGGTGGAACTTAAAGACGGCATGACACTGCCCGCAAAAGTGGAAGTGATGGATGAACCTTCTGTGTGGGAACGTAATCCACCGGTTCGTTTTCGCGCCAACATCCCAACCACATGGTTATCCATCACGATTATTGAAGGCCGCAACCGTCAAGTGCGTCGCATGACGGCGAATATCGGCTTCCCTACTCTACGTTTGATTCGCTATTCGATGGGAGACATCAAGCTAGGTGATTTGCAGCCTGGGGCTTGGAAAGAAGTGTCAATCTAACACTGAGTAAAATCAGCAGAGCACTTTTCCTTGATAGAATGTGCTTCTCTTACCAGACTTTTTAGCCAGATACAGATCTTTATCGGCAAGTGAAAGGGTTTTATCGAGCCCTTTTGCTTGAGAAAACTGCTCGACACCCGCGCTGAAGGTTACCTCTAACTCGCTACCTTGGAAACACATTGGTTTTCCCATTACACTCGCTTGAAGCTGTTTAACCCATCTAGAGATACCTGTTTGTTGACTACTCGTGTTCGGTAATACAATCACAAACTCCTCTCCACCCATTCGATAGATGTGCTGCTGGCCAGCGACCGTTGCCAACCGCTCCACCACCTGTTTCAAAACGACGTCACCCGCCGCGTGGCCATAACTGTCATTAATGCTTTTGAAGTCATCAATATCTAGGGTTAACAAGAAACACCCTTCAAGTAGCTCGGCGCGTTGCTCAAATGTGGTCACCAGCGATAATCGATTCTGAGCCCCGGTTAAGGCATCCTGATGGGCAAGCGTGTTAAGGCTATCTACTCCTTTGACACGACTGTCTTCATAAACATGAGAAATCGTCCAAACAAACACATAGGCGAGAACAAAGTTTAAATACACTGCAGAGCGCACCAGAGCCGAGTTCTCTATAGCGACATCAAGCGCGGCAAGCTCGAGCAGCAGGCAAGCTAAGCTCCAATAAAAGCCAAGTCGTAACCCTAATGCAAGATAAAACACCGTAGGGAGGGCGACTGCCCACAGATAAAGAGAACTTTCTATGCGACTTGCGTAGGTACCATAGCTGATCAAAAAGGTAAGAACGATACAGTGGAAAATAAGAAACCAACTTGGTTGCTCACGTTTCCAAATATAGAACAACATCGCAAACGAAGTGGCACAGTAGATAAGCTCGATAATGCCCAGTACATTTGCCCGGTCATCAAAGTAGAACAGATTGGTGAGGCCAAACAGGAAAGCGGCTAACCCTAAAACGATACACATCCCAATCAACACTTTACGTCTTAATTGCTGCGTAGCGTTACAGTGGATTAGATGATGACTCATAATGATATTTGTACCTGATAAATGCTTATTACCTTTTAACACATCAGCAACAAACAGTCAGCACAGGATACAAAAAAGCCGCTTCAACTGAAGCGGCTTTCACGACTATTCGTAAGAGAGAATTACTCTTCGTCTTTCTTCTCAGCAACTTTTACTGCAATTGCAAGTTCTTCAAGCGCCGCTGGATTAGCAAGGCTTGGTGCGTCTGTCAGCAGACACGCAGCCGCTGTTGTTTTAGGGAACGCGATAACATCACGGATGTTCTCTGTACCACATAGCAGCATCACTAGACGGTCAAGACCGAATGCTAGGCCTGCGTGAGGAGGCGTACCGAACTTCAGTGCATCCAGTAGGAAACCAAACTTAAGTTGCTGCTCTTCTGCATCAATACCTAAGATATCAAATACAGCTGCTTGCATCTCTGCATTGTGGATACGAACCGAACCACCACCCACTTCATAGCCGTTTAGAACCATGTCGTATGCGTTTGAGTTTGCTGCCGCTGGGTTTGCTTTTAACTCTTCTGCGTTCACGCCCAGAGGTGACGTGAATGGGTGGTGCATCGCATGAAGGTTACCTTCGTCGTCTTCTTCAAACATTGGGAAGTCTACAACCCATAGCGGTGCCCATGCATTTTCGTCTGTTAGCTCTAGGTCTTTACCTAGTTTCAGACGTAGCGCACCCATTGCTTCTGCAACGATGTTCGCTTTGTCTGCGCCGAATAGGATGATGTCGCCTGATTCCGCTTGAGTGCGGTCTAGAATACCGTTGATCACGTCTTCATTTAGGAACTTAGCCACAGGAGATTGGATACCTTCCATGCCAGCAGCACGGTCGTTAACCTTCATCCATGCAAGACCTTTCGCACCGTAGATACCAACGAATTCACCGTAACCATCGATTTGCTTACGAGTCAGCTTCGCGCCACCCGGTACACGGATCACAGCAACGCGACCTTTTTCGTCGTTAGCAGGGCCAGAGAATACTTTGAATTCAACGTCTTTCACTAGGTCAGCGACATCGACTAGCTCTAGTGGGTTACGTAGGTCAGGCTTATCAGAGCCGAAACGACGCATCGCTTCGCTAAATGGCATAACTGGGAAATCGCCTAGGTCGACGTCAAGTAGCTCTTGCCACATATCACGAACCATTTTCTCAGTGGTTGCGCGAACTTCATCAGCCGTCATGAATGACGTTTCGATATCGATCTGAGTGAATTCTGGCTGACGGTCTGCACGCAAGTCTTCATCACGGAAACACTTAACGATTTGGTAGTAACGGTCAAAACCAGACATCATAAGCAGCTGTTTAAATAGCTGTGGAGATTGAGGAAGCGCGTAGAAGCTGCCTTTATGAACACGGCTTGGTACTAGATAGTCACGTGCACCTTCTGGCGTTGCTTTAGTCAGTACTGGTGTTTCAATATCTAGGAAGCCATTGTCATCTAGGAAACGGCGAACGAAGCTAGACGCTTTCGCGCGCAGCTTAATGCGATCGCTCATTTCTGGACGACGAAGGTCTAGATAACGGTACTTCAGACGCTGTTCTTCTGAGTTCTTTTGGTTGAAGTCTAGAGGCAGCACATCGGAACGGTTGATGATTTCAAGGCCTTTAGCGATGATTTCAACTTCACCTGTCGCCATGTCTTTGTTTACTTGGCTATCTGGGCGAACACGTACTTCACCAGTTAGCTTGATACAGAATTCATTACGCAGCGTGTTTGCTACTTCGTACGCATCAGCCATATCTGGATCGACAACAACCTGAACAACGCCTTCACGATCTCGCATATCGATAAAAATAAGACCGCCTAAATCACGGCGACGGTTAACCCAGCCGCAAAGTTCTACAGTTTGTCCTGCAAGGGACTTGTTCAGGTGACCACAGTAATGGGTACGCATAATGAATTTCCCAATCTCTTAAAATTTGTTGATTACTATCTATCGGTGATAACGTTACCGATAGAGCAAAGTTCCATTTATACGCGGAAAGTGGCATGAAATCGACCACCTCGCGTACAATTTATTGCGATTTATTATCCATTGATGCTTTTTGCAGCAAATAAGGAGCAAAAGAGCAGCAAACTGGAAAAATTGGTGCTGATTATAGCCCTAACTTGGGCCATTCAGCAAAACCCTGATTGAAGATATACGGCGACAAAAACTGAATTCGAATATGGATGAGATCCCCCTACGTCTTGGCCTGACGATGTGGTCACACAACAACTGGCAGCAAGGCTTTTACGGCAGTGGCACAAAATCAAATGAGAGGCTTGAGAAATACGCTCAGGTATTCCATACCGTTGAAGGAAACACTACTTTTTACGCGACTCCGAGTTCGACAACGGTACAAAATTGGAAGGCAGCAACGCATGACAATTTTCGCTTTACTTTCAAATTACCAAAACCTATTACTCACCAAAACATGTTACGGGGCAGTCAAGCTCAGTTGAAGGAGTTTATGCAGATCATGGAGCCCCTCCATGACAGAATCGGGCAATGGACCATTCAGCTACCTGCGGCGTTTGGCCCAGAGCATCTTGAACAGCTCAAGCAGTTTTGTACTTTGTTCCCACCTCATTTCCCGATTGGAATTGAAGTCCGTCACCCTGCTTTCTTTGCCAAAGGGGACGCTGAGCGCAATCTCAATCAGTGGCTGATCGAAAAAGGCTATGATCGAATCATTATGGACAGTCGACCCGTTTTTTCCGAGCAGATCACTCGCTCACACCCCCACTACGACTCTCTGCTGGATGCCCAGCAAAAGAAACCCAAAGTGCCGGTTCATGCAATCGCTACGGCAAATCAGCCGATGATTCGTTTTATAGGGCACCCTCAAGAAGATAAAAACTTTGCCTTCTTTACGCCCTGGTTAAGCAAACTCGCAGAGTGGATAGCAGCGGGTAAACAACCCTACGTGTTTATCCACACATCTGATAATGTGATTGCTCCAGAACTTGCGCTGCGGTTATATCAAAAACTCCAACAGCAGACGACGTTGCCGGATTTAGCCCCATTTCCAGCCAACGATGGCAACTCTCAGTTACAGATGTTCTGATATGAATCACAACAAGACATGACACAGGCGCGAATTTCTCATAAAATACGCGCCTTTTTTAGCGCCCATATCGTGCGCAATTGACTGGGCTTAAATGCTGCGAGAACCAAATATGAACCCTAAGAGCAATCCAGATACTATTTTTTCGGCTCCAATCGATAAAATTGGGGATTTCACCTTCGATGAGCGTGTTGCGGAAGTATTCCCTGACATGATCCAACGTTCAGTTCCCGGTTACAGCAACATAATCTCGGCCATTGGCATGCTTGCAGAACGCTTTGTAAAGCCACATTCCAACATCTACGATTTGGGTTGCTCTTTGGGCGCAGCAACACTCTCTATGCGTCGCCACATTAAGCAAGAAGGCTGTCAGATTATCGCGGTAGATAACTCACCAGCCATGGTTGAACGCTGTAAGCTGCACGTTAACGCTTACCGTAGCGACACGCCTGTTGATGTCGTAGAGCAAGACATTCGCCAAATCGAAATCGACAACGCTTCTGTAGTCGTGCTTAACTTTACACTGCAATTTTTGTCTCCTGAAGATCGTTACACTCTGCTTGAGAAGATCTATGCGGGCTTGCGTCCAGGTGGAATCTTGATTCTTTCGGAAAAATTCGTCTTTGAAGATCAAGTATCTAACGAATTACTGATCGATCTACACCATGACTTTAAGCGCGCCAATGGCTACAGTGAGCTTGAGATAAGCCAAAAGCGCAGCGCCATCGAAAACGTCATGCGTCCGGATTCGAAAAAAGATCATAAAGAGCGTTTTGCGAAAATAGGCTTCTCTAGTTATGACGTCTGGTTCCAGTGTTTTAACTTTGGCTCTATGTTTGCCATCAAATGACGACTAGACAGTGTACCGTTCTATCAAACGTACTGTCATGCATCACATCTTCCATTTAATATCAGTGAAAAACTATGTTTAACTTTGCCAACTTTTATCAGTTAATTGCTTCAGACACGCGTCTTCAACCTTGGCTGAATGTTCTACCTCAACAACTAACCGATTGGCAAAACGCAGAACATGGCGATTTTGGCCGTTGGCTCAAAGCGCTTAACAAAATTCCTCAAGGCGCACCTGACCAAGTCGATCTGAAGCATTCTGTAACCCTAAGCAACGACACACCATTTCATACTGGTGAATTGAAAAAGCTTGAGAGCTTGCTGAGAACGTTCCACCCTTGGCGTAAAGGCCCGTATACCGTTCACGGTATCCATATCGATACCGAGTGGCGCAGCGATTGGAAATGGGATCGAGTTCTGCCACATATTTCTCCCCTGAAAAACCGCAGTGTATTGGATGTGGGTTGCGGTAATGGTTACCACATGTGGCGCATGCTGGGCGAAGGTGCTCGTCTCACGGTAGGTATTGATCCTTCCCACCTGTTCCTGATTCAGTTCGAAGCGATTCGTAAATTGATGGGCGATGATCAACGCGCTCACCTTTTGCCACTAGGCATTGAGCAACTGCCTAAACTGGAAGCCTTTGATACTGTATTTAGCATGGGGGTTCTCTATCATCGCCGCTCTCCGCTCGATCACTTGATTCAATTGAAAGATCAACTGGTGTCTGGCGGCGAACTGGTGCTCGAAACACTGGTTATCGAAGGGGATGAAACTTCCGTTCTTGTCCCCGTTGACCGTTATGCACAGATGCGCAACGTCTACTTCTTCCCTTCAGCAAAAGCGCTAAAAGTATGGCTAGAACAAGTAGGCTTTATCAACGTGCGTATCGTGGATGAAAACGTCACAACAACGGGTGAACAACGTACAACCGAGTGGATGACACATAACTCACTGCCAGACTACTTAGATCCAAACGACCCAAGCAAAACCGTCGAAGGCCATCCTGCCCCGAGACGCGCGGTACTTGTCGCGACTAAGCCATAAGCAGTATTGAGGGGGAATTGACAAAGCGCTAACCAATATTTGTGCGTTTCGCGTTAGTCTGTTCGCCATCCAAATTGAATGAATAAGGGTGCTTTGCACCCTTATTTTGTATTTATTTCAACCGATCCTTACAAGATGAGAGCTTTATCGCATCTGTAAGTTGTGGCTGATTTTATATTTGCGCTAAACTCTTTATTTATAACTACTTTAAATACTTTCAGGTTTATTCATGCTAACCAGATTGACTCCTGTTGTGGCCCTAGTATTGCTATCGGGCTGTTCATTGACCAAGGGCGAGCAATATCACAATGAAACGCTCGCCGCGATCCAAGCATCAGAATCCAATTTTACGACTCAATTAGAGAGCCTTTCTCTGCAAGTCAGTAATCAAAATGACTACATAGAGAACCTAGAAGCTCAACTTGAAACCATGGATCGTGAAATCCAAACGTTCAAAAAAGAAATCATGGCAGAAGTGAAAATCAAGAATGAGCCTGTTGTCATTCCTGCCCCAGCACCTGTTCCAGTAACCCCAAGCCAGCAAATTGCGCTGGGCGAAGTCGAAAAGGTGACCATTGATGCCATCAAACAGTCGTTTGACGCGCGTGTCGATACGGGAGCAGCGACATCTTCGCTCAACGCCGTCGACATTGAAGAGTTTGAACGCAATGGTAAGAACTGGGTGCGTTTTCACCTTGCTGATGGTGAGACGCCAATGGACGAAAACAACTGGATAGAAGCACCAATCATTCGCTATGTGAAAATTCGCCAATCAACCAATGAAGACGTTGAGCGTCGTGCTGTCGTTGAGTTATGGGTCAAGCTTGGAAAAATCCATGAAAAAGCGCAATTTACCTTGGCAGATCGCTCGCAAATGAGTCATCCTGTTCTTCTAGGTCGTGAATTTATCCGCGACATTGCAGTGGTTGATGTAAGTAAGAAATACATCCACACGGAAGGCCCAAAACAATAATTAAGGTAGCTTATGACGTCTAAAGTCCCCTTTTACATATCAGTTGTGCTACTCATCATCGCTGGTATTGCGTTAAGTATGTTCCGTCACCAAACTTATGGTGTGCCTTGGACTCCAGGTGAAACCCGCCAAGTTTGGGATATTGAAGCTCGAATTGAGTTCAACGCTCAAGATAAACCTGTAAAGGCCTCATTGGCAGCACCAGGTACGCAAAACGGCTTCACGCTTATCGACGAGTCCTCTTCTTCTCCGGGCTACGGTGTTTCTTACGTAAATACTGAATCAGGTCGCCGCGCGGAGTGGTCTATTCGCCAAGCGTCTGGTCCACAAACCATCTATTACAAAGCTCAGTTTCTGGTTGATCCACAAGCCAAAGTGGAAGCAATCGCTCCAAGTGGCGAAATCAATAAGCCAACGTTTGATGGCCCGACAGAAGCTGCCGCTGTTGCTCTGATCGAGCGAGCAAACCGCCTCTCTGCAGACGACGTGACATTCACTCGCGAGCTGATTAAAACGATTAACGATACAGAAAGCCAAAACGCATCACTGTTGCTAAACAAGATGTCGAAGGTGGATGCGATCGACAAGATGCTAGATTACGCTGAAATCCCAAGTAAAGTGGTTGGCGTTGTAGAACTTGAAGATGGCCGACGTCGTCAGTCGATTCAACAAATGAATCAAGTGTGGGATGGCAAACATTGGGTACTATTCAACCCAACCAGTGCCGACCAAGTGATTTCCGAAAATATCTTAGTGTGGGATGAATCTAATGTCTCTTTACTTGATTTGGTTGGCGGCCAGAACAGTAAAGTACACTTCTCCATGATTGTGCAAGAGGTCACCCCTCAGCAGGCAACCAATGACAAAGTCACGGCTGACGGACTGATTAACTTCTCTATCCACAGTCTGCCTCTTGAAGAACAAGCGATGTTTAAAACCATCATGCTGATCCCAATTGGTGCACTGATCGTGGTGTTCTTACGCGTCATTATTGGCTTAAAAACATCCGGTACCTTCATGCCTGTACTGATTGCGGTCGCGTTTGTCCAAACTCAGCTGGTGACTGGTATTGTCGGTTTCTTGCTGATTGTCGGTACTGGCTTAGTGATCCGAAGTTATCTATCGAGGCTTAACTTACTGTTGGTGGCGCGGATTTCTGCCGTGATCATCACGGTTATTATGATCATCTCAGTGTTTACCGTCGTGGCATTCAAGATCGGCTTAACAGAAGGCTTGTCCATTACCTTCTTCCCAATGATCATCCTTTCTTGGACAATCGAACGTATGTCCATTCTTTGGGAAGAAGAAGGCGCGAAAGAAGTAGTGCTGCAAGGTGGTGGCTCATTACTCACCGCAGTATTGGTTTACCTAGCAATGACTAACCCATACATTCAGCACCTGACCTTCAACTTCATCGGTCTTCAGTTGATTGTTCTTTCTGGCATCTTATTACTCGGTACGTACACAGGTTACCGCTTAACAGAGCTTCGTCGCTTTAAGCCATTAGCGGAGGACTAAACGATGCTTTCACGTTTAACTGCGCAATTTACTTCTCCCAATAAGCTCAAGCACAAGGGCATTATGGGAATGAACCAACGTAACCACAGTTACATTGGTCGTTACAATGATCGCTCAAAATACCCTTTGGTGGACGACAAACTGAAAACCAAGATCATCGCTGAAGCAGCAGGTGCAACGGTGCCTGCACTGATTGGTGTGATCAACAACCAAGCCGAAGTGAAAACCATTCATAAGATGGTTCAAGACTGGCCTGGGTTTGTAATCAAGCCCGCTCAAGGCAGTGGCGGTAAAGGCATCTTAGTGATCACCTCACATAAGGATGGTGTCTATACCAAACCATCAGGCTCGACCATCAACAAGGAAGACGTAGAGCGTCACATCAGTAACGCGCTAGCCGGTCTATTCTCACTGGGCGGTAAGAATGATGTGGCCGTGGTTGAGAACTTAATCAAGTTCGATGACTGCTTTGAAGGGTTCAGTTACGAGGGTGTCCCTGATGTACGTATTATCGTATTCAAAGGTTACCCAGTAATGGCCATGATGCGTTGTTCAACTGCAGCGTCTGATGGTAAAGCGAACTTGCACCAAGGTGCTGTCGGTGTCGGAATTGATATCGCCACAGGGAAAGCCATACGTGCAGTGCAGTTTGACCAACCTGTTACCCACCACCCTGATACTGGGAAAGATCTCTCCACTTTGCAGGTGCCTCATTGGGAGCGTTTATTGGTGTTGGCCTCTAGCGCCTGGGAGATGACCGGATTAGGCTACATGGGAACCGACATGGTGCTGGATAAAGAAGAAGGCCCAATGGTACTGGAACTCAACGCTCGACCAGGCCTCGCGATACAGATTGCCAATGGCGCAGGACTGCTACCTAGGCTTCACCATATAGAAAGTTTAGGTACGCCAGCCAGCTACCCAACCGCTGAAGAGCGCGTGGCTTACGCGGCTAAACAGTTTGGCGTGCAAGCTCAGTTCTAAACTGATCCAGGATGAAATTAAGCCTCACCTTAGTGTGAGGCTTTTTTATGGCTAAAATTGGCGCAAAAAAAGCCTGACCGAAGTCAGGCTTTTTCGATGATTGAGATTAGAACTCTTCCACTAGCTGTTGTACTTCACTCTTTGGTTTGTCAGTTTGACCAAAACCACGTAAGCCAACCACATGCACATGCTCGTGATCTTTAAACACCTTACGTACCAGTTTGTAAGTCGTTCCCTTTTCTGGGCTGATGTTTTCTGGAGCCGCAATCAACAACTGCATATCCAAACGATCACACAATTCGAATAGCGTTGAAATTGACTTCGCATCCAGTCGCGCGGCCTCATCGAGGAACAACAGACGACATGGAACAATGTCTTTGCTGCGTAAACGTCGAGACTCTTCTTCCCAGCTTTGTACAACCATCAATAGAATAGACTGACCTGTACCAATCGCTTCACCCGTTGATAGAGCGCCTGATTCTGCTTGCAGCCAACCATCAGAGCCACGGTTAACTTCAACGCTCAATTCTAAGTAGTTACGGTAGTCAAGAAGCTCTTCACCGAGAACTTGCGGAGAGCGCTGACCCATATCGATATGTGGATTCACACGCTGGAATAGCTTCGCCATCGCTTCAGAGAAAGTGAAGCGATTCGATTCGAACAGATCTTTATGTTGTTCTTGCTGCGTCGCTAATCCACTGAGAAGCACCTCATGGCTTTCTCGGATCTTCACATTGAGGCGAACCCCTTTCACCTGACCAAATGAAATGTTCGACAGACCTTGGTTAAGCATGCGAATGCGGTTCTGCTCACGCTGAATAGTCTTCTTAATGATGCTCGCTACCGACTCTGAACTGATTGCTAAACGGTTTTCACGTTGCGTCAGCTCTTCTGTTAAGCGTGCAAGTTCCACTTCCATCTCTTCGATGGCTTCAACCGGATCATCGGTACGAATGATGTCTTGACGAATACGCTCGCGCAGATGTTGGTAAACAGCGATGTAGAACAGTACTTTACGCTCTGGACGAGCATTATCTTCAGACAAGCGCAGTGAATCACGTAGATCGTCATTGTCTGCTACCGCCAAACGCAGCGCACCTAACGATTTATCCGACATGGAACGCAGCTCATCAGCAGACATGTAAGCAAGCTCGCGCTTGTGCAGACGTCGTTCAACATCGTTTTCACGCGCGAGTCGCAGTACTGAGCACCAGCCAGCTTTAGCAGCCACCACAAAGGTACGCAGTTCAACGTACTCTTTTTGCACCTTCTTCAAGCGTTTAGCCAGACCTTTCATCTCGAGCTCTGTCGAGGTGATCGTACGCTCGTACTCACTCTTACGGCTGCGAGAGGTATGCAAACGTTCTTGCAGTTCATCACGACGACGAGCGGCACGCTCTTGCGCCCCTTCATCAGGGTTAACACCAAATTCTTGCAGCTCTTGTTTGAACTCTTGCACTGTCTCAAGTTTGGCTTGATGAGAACTCTTAAGAGAAGCCAGTACTTGGTTGTATTGGTTCATCTGACCTTGCGCTTGTTTTAACGCTTCACGAGACTGAGTTCGGCTGTTCTCAGCTTGAACCAGTTTCGATTTCAACTGTTCACTGAGTTCACTGCTCTTGTTCAGGAGATCCACAGAGTCCGAATAAGCGAAATAGTGACGACGTTCAACCAGATCAGACAGAGCAAAGATTTGCTTCTTCAGATCTTGCAGTTGTTGGTCGGCCGCTTGATATTCTGCTTCCAACGCATCAAATTGCTCAGGATCCGCTTCCAACGCTGTCGCTACTTTTTCTAGTTCGACCACCGCTTTACCGTGATTGTTCAAGAAAGACTTCGCTTCAGACAGTTGGGCGATTTTTTCTTCCAGCTCTTCAAAACGTGCTTGAAGCGTATCGTCTTCAATCAACGTCATGTGAGGCGCGAGTTTATCCAATGCGGCGAGAGCTTGCTTACTTGTCGTCAGTTGCGAACGTTGCTGCTGCTCTTTCGCATCCAACTCTGCAAGTAAACGAACAGCCTGATTACGTTTCTCACGAAGGCCAAGCAATGCCTGCTCTGGATCAGAGTCAAACGCAACTTGGATATGTTGAGCAACAAAGTTGTTGAACGCTTGGTATAAACGCTGTTGCTTTTGCGAGTCAAACGCCGCTTTAGCGTGCTGTTCGACAACTTGATCACGCTCAGTACGTAGTAGCTCCAAACGTTGCTCGCGGGCTGCACGTCCGAATAGTGGGATCTCCGGAAGACGCGAGTATCGCATCTGGCGATCATTCATGCGAACGCAAACTGCACCTTCAAGTTCTTCGGCGTCAAATGAACTGTCATCAAAAGCATCAACATCACCTTCGATGATGTAAAGGTCTTCCGGACAATCATCCAGTTCAACCAGCTTTTCTTCAATACCTGAAAGATCCGATACCACAATCGCATGACGAGCCGGGCCATACATCGCACTGAAGTAAGGTGCATCATCAATAGTGATATCGTCGTAGATTTCAGAAAGCAACACACCGCCAAGTGTATCAGCCAACCCTTTTAGGCGAGGGTCATTAGAACCGCCTGGCGAAGCTAAGCGCTCGATCTCACTCTCTAACTGATTACGACGCTCAGCCAACTTGTCTTTGGCAATTGACTGTTGTTTCTCTTGCTCAAGCACCAACTGCATTTGCGTCATCACAGCTTGGCTGTCTTCTAATTCCGCATCGCTTTGCTCACGCAGTGTTTCCAATGCGTCGTTCGCTGCAATCCACGTTGGCGCAATAGTTTCAAGCTTGCGAATTTCTGCTTGGCTATCTTGCTCAACTCGACGTTGTTCACTGCGTTGCTCACGAACGTCTTCTTGCGCCAATTCAAGCGATTCAATTTGCATCGCATGACGTTCACGCTCTTGCTCAAAAGTGATCTCGTCGTTTAGCTCGATTTGATGTTGCTTTTGATAGCTATCGGTTAGCTCACGCGCTTGACGTTGCTGGTTTAGGCTACGTTCAAGATCGCGGTGCTGAGCTCGCCATTGCTGTTCGTTTTGCGTTACCTGTTGCGCGTCACGCGCTTTTTGTAGCGCTTGTTTCGCGTGGGCTGACGCCTCTTTACGCTCAACATTACCCACGATCTGCTGCACTAATTTCAATGCAGTGTCAAACTGCTGAGCTGCGGCTGAAGACATATCCAGTTTGTGTTTAACTGAAAGCAATGCGTTGGTGCTTTCTGTTTCTTGGTGCTTAAGCTCAGAAACCAAAGCGTGCGCAGATTCAGCCGTTAGGTTGTCGTTATTCAGTAATTGTTTCGCTTTCTCAAGCGCTTGCACGGCTTGTTGGTACTGAAGTGCGCGAGTTTGCTGTACGTCTAACGCTTGTTGATAGTCAGCAAGTTGAGTCTTGAGGCTATCTACTTCTTCTTCTGATACGGTCGCTTGTTCTTCTGCCATCAAGACGCGCTCTTGCGCCTCTTCAACAACCATCATCTGCTCTTCAAGACGTTCACTCAGTTCTTCAAGATCTTCTTGATAACGCGTAATTTTCTCTTGCTGGCGTAATGCATTCTGTACCAACTGTAAGTGATCCGAAGCAGCTTGATAGTCTTGCTCTAGAGCGGACTCATTTTCCACCAGCAGTTCAAGCTCTTCTTGAACTCGGTTAAGCAGACTGTTTTGCTCAACTAAGGTTTCACGCGAACCAAACAACTCACCACGCAAGGCCAAGGTTTGATCAAGCTTGTTGCGACGATCATTAGCGTGACGCATGTAGTCTGCTGCCACATAGTTGGTAGACTCAGTGATCAAGTGCTTAAACAAGTCACGATCAGCCTGGGTCGTTTTGATCGCTTCTAACGTCATTCGGTTTTCGCGAAGTGCCGATTCCATATCTTGGAAGGCTTTTTTTACCCCACCATTTTGCGGCAGAAGGTAATCACGAAGTGAGCGTGTAATTGCGCTTGAGATACCACCGTAAAGCGATGCTTCAATCAAACGGTAGAACTTAGAACGGTCACCTGAGTTGCGCAGTTTCTTCGGAATCACACCGAACTCGAACATTTGCGCGTGGTAATCAACAATTGACGAGAATGCTTTGAACTGTACGCCTTCGAATTCGGCGATGGCGTCTTTTACTTCGTTGATTTGGCGAACACGTGCTTGCGTTGCCGAAACACTTTCAACCAAAATATCCGTTGGTTTCACATGACTTGGTAAGCCTTGAATAACAAACGGTTTGATGTCTACTTTCTTGTCACGCCCAGCGACCTGCTGGAGCTTAACAGCAAACAATAAACGTTGATTACGTGAGTTAACAACATCCAATGCAGCGTAACAAGCGCCTGGTTGCAACTTACCGTACAGGCCTTTGTCACGAGAAGACTGACTACTGCCCGCCTCTGTCGTGTTACGGAAGTGAAGTAAGGTTTGGTCGGGGATCAATGCGGTAATGAACGCCGCCATTGTGGTCGACTTACCAGCACCGTTACCTCCAGATAGGGTTGTCACTAATCCATCGATGTCAAAAGTACGTGCAAAGAAGCCGTTCCAGTTAACCATGGTTAATGATTGATATTTACCACGTTCAATCATGCTTCACCTTCTTCAGTAATCTCTTCTTGCAATGACTCTGTGTCGTCGCTTTCTTCCTCTAGCAAGCTACCTTGGCTCGGCTCTTTGGTATGCACGACCGCTTCACCGTCTCGAATCAGGCGCAATTGGGCATCACGCATGTCGTCACCCACTCGTACGTCCGCACCAAAACGGAATACCGATTCGCTGATACTGAACTTACCGGTTTCACCGATATTAATAATCATGCCTAAGCGACGTAAGCGACGTAGAGAGGTACGCACCTTCTCAAACAGTTTTTCTTTATCGAGATCCGAACCAGTTGCACGGTTAGTGACCAACCTCATCAACTTAGTTTCGTCAGCAAGCGCCAATAACTCTTCGTAGAGTTCTTGATTGGTAAAAATACCTTCATGCGCTAGACGCTCTGGGCTTAAATACAGGAAACACAACACTTTACCGACCAGCATGTCTAACTCAGACAGAACGCTGCGGCCAATCAGTGAAGTAGAACGCGGACGCAAGTAAAAGAAACCTTCTGGCGCTTTGACCAGTTCCGTATTGTAACGTTGGTAAAACGAAGCCAACTCCACTTCAAAGTCGGACAACAGTGCATGGTTATCTAGATCTTCACTAGAAATATGACGCCCTGCTCGCAGCATGCTATCTAGTGCTGGAAACAGAGGGTTCGAAAGTGCTTTGACCAGTTTATCTGGCATGTATTCATTAGTATCTGTCGATGACATTTGCTTGTACCTTTGCGCCAAAATCGTTGATCGCTTGCCAATCTGGTTGAATCGCTTGATAGTCAGATTCTGAATATCCTAGGCGAACCGCTTGATCGATAACAATCCGGGCTAAATCAAAGTGATGAGTGCGAGGATGCTGCGCAAGATAATCGCGTAACACTGTACCAAGGTCGATTGGCGTGCCTTGCTCTTTATGAGCTCTTAGCATGCTGCCAATGCGCTCTGATAGCTCATCATTGACTTGTTGAAATTCTTCGTACTCGACTTCCATTGGCACTTGACCCGTCACCTCATCATCACGAAGCACTAACGCTTCATCACGAAGGTCGGTCAGTCTTTCTGCATCTGCATAGGTCAGGAACCATGGCATATCGAAGTAGTCTTTTACTGATTGACGTAAACGCGAGCTGAACGCTCGGTTCTTATCCATATCAATGGCCGTACGAATAAACTTGTGAACGTGACGATCATAACCAATCCATAGGTCAATCGCTTGCTGACCCCAACTGGTGATTCGGTCCAGCTTCATTTGCAGGCCAAACAGCGCTTCTTCAATAAACTCAAGTTCAGGATCGCCATAAACGATTTCTTGGATATCGAGGATCTGAGTCTGAAGTTCGTCACTGGCCGCTTGAAGTGTATCTTGCAGCTCTTTCAAAGTGCTGGAAGTCTCGGATAGTAGCGCCTCACAGTTATTGATAGCGTCGCGCCAATCTTTGTTCAACAGATCCGCAATCTGCTGCTTGACCGATTGCTGCTGCTCGTCCATAACACGCTGGTTGAGATCGATTTGATCGAAAATCTCGCCCACCGAGTACTTGAGTACGCCATAAACGTTTTTCTTCCAATGACCTGGAGTTCCGCCTTTTTGCGCAGCTTCTATCGCCTTGGCCATTTCATCGGCAACCATCGATAACTGGATGGACAAGCGAAGTCGCGAAAACTCACGATGGCGCACGTAATAATCGGTTATGCCGATAGCAAGCGGAGACAAGCGGTAGATGCTCGCTCCGTCAGTAATTTCACTAGTGAAGCGACTTATTAGCCTCTGCTTTACCATTTCGTTGATGGCATTGTTTGCCCGAAATGCCGATGCATCACCAGTCTCTTCAAATAGTCGAGTGACGATAGTAAACGCATCATGCAGTTCACCTTCACCCAATTCTTCATCAAACCTTTCGTTACTTAGTACCGCAATAGCAATAAGAAACGCCAACCGCTCCGTCGTCAGGTTTAATGAGAAATCGTGCTGCTTTACCCAGCCGACCAACTCATCAATTGGTTGCTCTGCAGCATTGAGAGTCATCTCACTCATCATTATTCCTGTTTCTGTTTCTTTTTGGCCCATACATGGATGTATCGGCCTAATGAGAGGTATGGCTCTTGGCGACATAGTTGTTTTTCCAGCGCCAATACCTCTTCATACTGATAATCCCCTGTGTATTCCATATTCCCAATGTAATCACTAAAACAGCGGATTCCAGATTTACCACAGATCTCAAAACCGGCGTCTTCTATCCATTGATAGACCTCTTGTGGTTTTAATCCTTTCTGTGGCTGCAATTTAAATCGTTTGCGATGCGGCATTCCCTCCAATATGTGGGGAATGTTGCCGCACACAACATTTTTATACACCAGACCATGATGGTTATAGAACATAATCGAAGCAGCCCCACCCGGCTTTACTTGCTCAAGCACAGTTTGCAGCGCGGGCTTGGGATCGGCTAACCACTCCATCACCGCATGGAACATAACCACATCAACTTGCTGTTCAAGGTGCTCTGCGATTTGCTGGACTGGTGAATGAATCAAGCGATACTGCGCAAGCAAACCGTTTTTTTCAATATCCTGTTTCGCCAGTTGCAGCATTTCCGAAGATAGATCACATAACGCCACTTGGTGTCCGAGTTTGGAAAGCTTTTGCGACATTTGTGCTAAACCGCCACCAGCGTCTAGTATTTCTAGTGGATGATCGGTACCTCCGACAGAGGATAATAATTGCTCCAAGTCTTCCCAAACAATGACTTGGCGAATTTCTCCTTTATCGGATCCGTAAATATTTTTTGCAAATTTGTGGGCAATATCGTCGAAATTACGGTCTTCAGTCACAGCAGCTTAAGGTATTATGTCCAATCGTGCTGCTATTCTGTCACAAGAAAAGCAGGAATAAAGAGGGTTTCTCTTAAAAAATAATCAACTGATGTTTTTTCGGACTATTTAGTATGTTTGAGCTGAAAAAAGTGGTCTCTTCTCTTCTTATGCCCCTGCCAGCGATGTTAATCCTTGGTCTTTTGGGCTTAATGTTAATTATGTTTACGCGAAATCAGAAGACTGGCTGCTTTATTGTTCTGTTTTCCTTTATCGGTATTTTCCTCGTTGCTTTCCAACCAGTTTCGACTCGCCTTCTTATGCCAATCGAGCGTCAATACTCTGCATTTTTCCCCGTCGATGAGTCTATCGATTACGTCATGGTATTGGGCAGTGGTCATGTCGTCGATGACGAGATCCCCCCCACTTCCGAGCTGAGTCGTACCGGTTTAATGCGTCTCGCTGAAGGCATCCGTATCATGCGCATCTATCCAGGTTCAAAGCTAATTTTGTCCGGTTATGCTGGAGGGTCTGAGATCAGCAACGCGCGTATGATGGCAAAAGTTGCTCTCGCGCTTGGCGTATCAAAATCAGATATCGTGTTGCTTGAAACTGCGAAAGACACTTGGGAAGAGGCAAGACAAGCTGCCGCTTTTGTTAAGCACCGTAAATTGGTTGTGGTAACGTCAGCAAGCCATATGCAGCGAGCGCTGAACGAGTTTCACTCAGCGGGCTTAAAACCGTACCCAGCGCCAACCAACTACCTAGCGCATGACAACGTGACTCAAGCGTGGACCAAATACACACCTAGGGCTGTCTACCTAGAGCAGACCGAACGCTATTGGCATGAAACCTTAGGCAAGATATGGCAAACCCTGCGTGACTGGGCTTCCGATTACGAGGAAAAAGCCATGGAAGCATCGCAGAGCCAACTATAGAAACAAAAAGACCGAGGCAAGCCTCGGTCTTTTTAATTCAATGCTGAGGTTAGTCACCAGCAAACATGTAACCTTCACCATGCACTGTGACAAAGATTTGCGGGTTCTTTGGATCAAACTCCATTTTAGCGCGCATACGTCGAATCAGTACATCGATGGTTCGGTCATTCGGTGCATCAACGCGATGGCTAATCATGTTCAAGATACGCTCACGACTTAAGACCTGATTCGGATAGGATGATAACGCCACTAGCAGCTCGTATTCTGCCTTAGTCAGCTTAACTGGCTCACCTGCTCGGCTTAATGCTCGACGCTGAACATCGAACGTCCACTCGCCAAATCGAACAACACTGCCATCTTGCTTATCGGCCTCTTGGCTACCAGATGCATTACGCGCTGAAGAAATACGCCACAGTAAGTTCTTTACACGCACCAGGAGTTCGCGTAATTCAAAAGGTTTAGTTACGTAGTCGTCTGCGCCCATTTCTAAGCCGACAATTTTATCGATGCTGTCCGTGCGTCCTGTCACCAGGATAATTCCAATGTCTGATTGACTGCGAAGTTCGCGAGTTAACATCAAACCATCTTCACCAGGTAGGTTAATGTCTAACATCACCAAATCTATCGCATTGCTTTGCAAAGACTCGCGCATTTGCTCGCCGCTTTCTGCTTCACTAACGTGGTAACCTTCATTCTGAAAGTAGCCAACCAGCTTGCTGCGAGTTACGGCGTCATCTTCTACAACTAATACGTGATAGCTCATCTACACCACTTATTTACATTGGTCATCGTGTTGCTCTGTATTCTATTCATAAACAGTAACATTTCTAGTATTTGTTACTTTAAAACCAAGAAAGATGATTTTTTATTGATTCAAGACAAACCTAGGTTATCTGTTCACTTTTTTCCATTTTTAGACTTAATTCGTCACAACCTGTGTTACCGCTGTTCATTTTTATTGGGTAAAATAGCCTCAGTTATTTTTGGAGTGTTACCTAATGCAAGAAATTAAAGCATTCAATGAAAAGCGCGCTGAGATTTACTGGTGGTTATCTAGCTTGTTAGCAAAAGAGCTTACAGAAGAAAATCTAGCTCACTACCATTCGCCAGAGATCCGTTCATTTCTCTCTGGTCTAGGTGAAAACGAAGCATTAAAACCAGCAATAACGAAAGTTATTGATGCGCTCAATCGCCTACTAGACAGAGAAGATGCTCAGTTAGAGCTATCTGCGGACTTCTGTGACTTGTTCTTGAAATCAGATAAAGACTCAGCCCTGCCTTATGCCTCTATGTATATCGGTAAGACTGGCTTACTCAATGACGAGCCCGCTCGTGAAATGGAAGCGCTGATGAGCCAGCATGGCGTTCAAGTTGACAAAAACCTCAACGAGCCAGCGGATCATATTGCTATTGAACTCGACTTTTTAGGTAACTTGATCATCCGTTCGAATGAGCTGGAACAAGAACATACTTTAGAAGCCGCTTTAAGTGAGCAAGAAGCCTTCATCCGCCAGCACTTACTCAGTTGGACACCCGCATTTTCTACCAAGTGCCAAACATTAGACGACTTCGGCTTCTATGCTGCGATCGTTTCCCTAATGGTTGCTTTCCTAGAATTAGATTGCAGCTACCTAAAAGGCGAATAAAACCCTGCTTTTTGTGACCCTTCGCAGGTAACAAAAACCTTTTTATTTGCGCTAGGCTTGTTTGCGGTCTAGAATCGTGACCGCAAACGATAAAAACGAATTAACTAAATACAAACCGCTAATTAAAAGCGGTTTTTGTGTTTCTGATACTTTCTGCCAAATTATTCTAAACTAGGAATAGTATTTCCTGGCAGTCATCGACAGGACAGAACCTTATGGCCACTATAAAAGACGTTGCGCGCTTAGCCGGCGTGTCGACCACAACTGTATCTCACGTAATTAACAAAACACGTTTTGTTGCTGAAGCGACGCAAGAAAAAGTCATGGAAGCAGTAACAGAATTAAATTATGCACCAAGTGCCGTGGCTCGCAGCCTTAAATGCAACAGCACACGCACTATCGGTATGTTGGTGACTCAGTCAACAAACTTGTTCTTCTCTGAAGTGATTGATGGTGTTGAGAGCTACTGCTATCGACAAGGTTACACACTGATTTTGTGTAATACCGGCGGCATTTACGAGAAGCAACGTGACTACATTCGCATGCTGGCGGAGAAGCGTGTAGATGGCATCCTTGTTATGTGTTCTGACTTAACCGAAGAACTGAGTGAAATGCTAGACCGCCATAAGGACATCCCGAAAGTTGTTATGGACTGGGGTCCTGAAAGCTCTCAAGCGGACAAGATCATCGATAACTCCGAAGAAGGCGGCTACCTTGCGACGAAATACTTGATTGAACGTGGTCATGCAGATATCGCCTGTCTGAGTGGCCATTTTGAGAAAGCGGCTTGCCAAGAACGTATTGCGGGTTACAAGCGCGCGATGTCTGAATCAAAACTACCTGTCAATGAAGATTGGATTCTTGAAGGTAACTTCGAGTGTGATACAGCAGTGTTAGCAGCAGATAAAATTTTTGCCATGGATAAACGTCCGACGGCGGTTTTCTGCTTCAACGATACTATGGCGCTTGGATTAATGAGCCGCTTACAACAAAAAGGCATCCGTATCCCTGAAGATATCTCTGTTATCGGTTACGACAATATTGAGCTAGCGGAATACTTTTCGCCACCATTAACAACCGTTCACCAACCTAAGCGCCGTGTTGGTAAAAACGCATTTGAGATTCTACTAGAGCGCATCAAAGACAAAGAGCATGAGAAACGCGTGTTCGAAATGCACCCGGAAATCGTCGAACGTTTCACTGTTCGCGACCTTAACAAATAATAAGCATTTGCGTTTGACTGGTTAAATTACTATCAGTCAAACGCATAAAGCACACCAATTTAATGAACCAAGATCACATTTAGTCACTCTAAGTGTGATACTTACCTCAAATATTATTTATCCTTAAATTGTTCGACAATGCCACGAACAGGGCAAACCACTCCGAAAGGATGGGACGCAAAGCCACCGGCCTTAAGTAATGTGTTTACAAGGTAGCGGGGTTGCCGATGGCAAAAATGCAAAAGACTACAACCGATAACATGCAGCACGGATGATCTTTCTAACCTAGAGATTAATGTCTGCTGACGAAAACTTCGTTTGTATGACACCTTACTGACAAAATTTCTGCATTATTTTGCTAATCTCTCGGACCTGAATTGGTGGCGTATACATATACACCGAGAAAATACAGCATGGATAAACCAATACTTAAAGATTCAATGAGACTGTTTGAACAACTGGGTCAAATTAAGTCTCGTTCAATGTTTGGCGGCTTCGGCATCTTCGCAGATGAAACAATGTTTGCGCTGGTCGTTAATGACAAACTGCACGTGCGTGCCGACGCTCAACTTACCCAACAGTTTAAAGCGCTAGAACTAGAACCATACGTATACAAGAAGCGTGGGTTCCCAGTGGTGACTAAATACTTTGCTTTAAGTGATGAGTGGGTTGCAGATTCAAAGCGCACATTGCAAGTGGCGCAGCAAGCTCTGAATGCCGCTAAAGAAGAGAAAAAGATTCAATCTAAAGCCAAGCCTAACCGACTCAAGGATTTGCCTAACTTACGCCTAGCAACAGAGCGCATGCTCAAGAAAGCGGGCATTGATGACGTCGAATCATTGGAGCAGGCGGGCGCTGTGAACGCGTATAAAGCCATTCAATCAACGCATTCAGCCGAAGTGAGCGTTGAGCTATTATGGGCTCTTGAAGGCGCAATAAACGGCACTCACTGGTCGGTCATTCCCCAAGCACGCCGACAAGAATTGCTTAACATGCTCAGCAATTAATCCCCTTTAGAAAGCCAGCGTAATGCTGGCTTTTTTCTACGCCAAAGAAATTTTTTGTTGGTTAACTCGTTCTTATTGGTTATACCCATTATATTGGTTTAAATGAGCGATTAATCAGATAATTACGTATAGTTTGTCTGCTAGGTGCTCGTTTACCAAGCTTGAATACCTATACTTACTTTTACGCAAGACTGTCGCCTAAAAGTCTCTTATGAAAGTACGTGATTAAGGATGTTGTTATGAACAAAAATTAATACTTGGCCTGCTTTTCGTTGGCATCATCATTTTTCTCGGTGCGAACTTTGGCCAGCACTTAACATTAGAAAACGCCAAAGCTCAACAGCTCGCCCTCGCGGACTACATAGACCAAAACTTCGTCATTGCCGCGGCAACGTATTTTATCGCATACGTAGCAATCACCGCTTTTTCGGTTCCTGGTGCAGCGGTCGTCACTCTATTAGGCGCGGCCTTGTTTGGTTTTTGGACAAGTTTAGTGTTGGTTTCATTCGCAAGTACCATAGGTGCAACACTCGCCTTCTTAAGCAGTCGATTCCTACTTAGAGACTGGGTACAAAGTAAGTTTGGTGACAAACTCAATGCGATTAACCAAGGGGTAGAGAAAGACGGCGCATTTTACCTGTTTTCACTGCGCTTAATCCCAGTGTTCCCATTCTTCCTAATCAACTTGCTGATGGGCTTAACACCCATTTCTGTCGCACGTTTCTACTTTGTGAGCCAGCTAGGTATGCTACCAGGTACAGCGGTATATCTAAACGCAGGTACTCAACTGGCGCAGATTGAATCCTTATCTGGTATTGTTTCACCATCAGTGCTGGTCTCATTTGCACTGCTTGGCCTATTCCCAGTCATTGCTAAATGGGTGATGGCAAAGTTTAGAACATCTCCTCAAGCCAATAATGGAAATGCTTAATGAAAGTCTATTCGGCAGCGAATCCACCCGAAGCTCACATTGTTTGTGAGCTTTTAAAAAGTAACGACATCGAATGTGAAGTTCGCGGAGAAGGCATATTTGGTTTGCAAGGAGAGGTGCCGTTTGGTGAAAACAGTGAGCCCTACGTATGGCTTCTAAATACAAAGCAACACGCCCAAGCGAATGCCTTGATAAAACAATTTAATCAAGAAAATAACGGTGCGGATAAACTATGCTCTGGGTGTGGGGAACTCAATGAGCCTCAGTTTGGTATCTGTTGGCAATGCGGGGCAAGTCTAGACTAGTCGACACTTATTTGCTTTTGAATAAACGCGATCGAATGCTGATTAAATTCATCTGGTCGTTCGACGTTACAAACATGACCACAATCCGGAATTTCAAGCAGTTGACTCTGGCTATGAACGGCGACCATTTCCTTAACCGGTTTGATGAACATGTAATCCCTCTCCCCCATCAGATATAGCGTTGGAATCGGCAACTCTCGATCTTTGAAATACTTCATCAAAGGGTTTACTTCGGCAGTCAAGATAAACCAGCGCTTAAACTCTTTCTGACACAGCTTCTTAGCTTCGCGAATAAATAGGTGACGAGATTCTTTTTGGGTCCTCTGCGGCATCACAATATAAGCAAACAAGCTATATAACCACATGTAAGGCACGATGTGTTTACATAAGTTACCAAGACGAACCAGCACCTGTGAACGGGTGTTAAGACGAGTTACCGCGCCGCCAAGAACCATAGACTTAACTCGCTCTGCAGCCAGCTCAGCTACGTTTCTAACGATGATGGTACCAAGTGACATTCCCACAAAGTGAGCAGAGGAAATCTTAAGGTGATCCAGCACTTGCAAGATATCTTGCGTGACAGCTTTGAAGGTATAGCGATTGGCAATCAACTCCTTTAACAGCTGATTAGATTTGCCATGACCACGTAGGTCGATAAGTAGCAGGTTAAAATGTTGCTTATAAGCCTTGATTTGCTTAAACCAAATCGATGAACTGCCTCCGGCACCATGCACAAAGACCACCCATTCATCACTGGTTGGATGCTCGAAGGTTTTGTGAAATAGCATTGCAGAACTCATAGGATTGGAAACAACTCTTGGTAATAGCAGAACTATGAAGAGTAGCACAAAGTCAGTCGTTTTTGACTGTACTTATGTCAATAGATGTCATTTCTCTGTTTCAACACAAAATAAAAAAGGCGCCTTTAACAGCGCCTTCTATCATTTAAATCTTGTTACTCGTTGAACGCACTATGATAAAGCGATAGGTATTCATCAGCAGCTTTATTCCAGCAGAAGTCCTGCTGCATAGCGTACAACTGAACCCGCTTCACTTCGTTTGGCTGCTGCGCATACAGCAGCAGCGAACGTTGCAAGGTTAGCAACAGAGCAGTTGGCTGTGGTTCATTGAAAACAAACCCGGTCGCACAATTAGGATCGGCATCGTAATCATTGACACTGTCTTTCAAACCACCGACACCGCGCACAATAGGCAAGGTTCCATAAGCCATACTGTAGATCTGATTTAGCCCGCAAGGCTCAAACTCAGAGGGCATCAAAAAGAAATCAGAGCCCGCTTCTACTAAGTGCGCAAGTCCATTGTCGTACGCTTCGATAAACTTGAACTTATCACTATGCAGCGCCTCGACTTCTTTTAGACGAGAAGCCAGCACAGGATCACCAGTTCCAACAATGACAAGTTGAGCCTCATGCTTAAGGAATTGATCGAGTATCGGCAATAAATAATGCACGCCTTTCTGGTTCGTTAAGCGACATACCATACCGTACATAGCAATATCTTTTGTCTCTAAGCCGACCTTTTCCTGCAAGCTGCGCTTACACGCTTTCTTACCTCGTACCATACTTTGACGGTTCGCTCGATAATTCACTGGCAAGTACTGATCCGTTTCGGGATTCCAAGCCGAGTAATCGCAGCCATTCAGAATGCCAACTAAGTCTTCTGCTCGCTGTTGAAACTCCGCAGCCATACCATGACTGCCTAGCTCTGTCTTAAGCTCTTCAGCATAGCTTGGGCTTACTGCATTGATTTTATCTGCATTCAAAACCCCCGCTTTAAGCATCGTCACATGAGATGGGCTCACCGCGGCATCTGGCGCGTAACGCGCATGAAACTCTGGCAAACACTGCAACTCATCATAACTAAACACACCCTTGAACACAGCATTGTGAATAGATAAGACGCTTTTAGTATTGGCGAAAAATGAAGACGATTTAAAGCGATGCTTGATTAAGAAAGGAACCAGCCCCGTGTGCCAGTCGTTGGCATGAACAATGTCAGGTTGAAAGCCCAGTTTGGGAAGCATGTCTAGGCAGGCTGCACTGAAAAAAGCAAATCGCTCACCGTTATCGGCGTAAGCTTGATTATTCTCGGCATACATCTCTGAACGAGCATAATATTGAGGGCAATCAATTGCGTAAACCGTCATGCCTGAAAGACTAAGTTCTTTAACTTTGTAATCAGTATGAGGCCAATGCTCTAACTGAGTTTCGAGTACTACTTGGGCTTCCTCGATACCTGCAACATTTTGGTAGGCAGGTAATGTAAGCCGAACATCTTGTTTAAGTTCGTGGAGAGCAAGCGGCAGTGCCTTAGCCACATCAGCTAAGCCACCACTTTTGATCAATCCTTCAACTTCCGATGCTACAAAGAGAATAGATAAATTCTTAGTAGCCAACACGTGCTCCTTTTGGAATTACAACAATGCCGTCATCGGATACATGGAAGTGCTTTTTGTCTTCAGTAAGATTGACACCAATCTGTGTACCCGGCGCAATATCAGCATCCTTATCGATAATAACGCGACGCAAAACGCAGCCTTCGCCGACTTTTACATCACCCAAAAGGATACTTTCGCTAATATCACACGCAGAAGCAATATTACTTCTAAAACCCAATACACATTTTTCTATGCGCGAGCCACGAACATAGCTGCCGTTACAAACCAAGCTATCAATAATTTGCACACGACCATTATCTGAATCGGTAAAAGTTGCAGGCGGTAGCGGCGGGTAATAAGTGTGTAGCGGCCATTTACGGTTATACAGAGAAAAAGCAGCGTCTTTCTCCAGTAGGTCCATATGCGCTTGCCAGTAAGCGTCAATGGTACCAACATCACGCCAGTAAACTTCTTCTTTCTCGCCAGTAATTCGGTTGGTACTGAAGTCGTAAACAAACACATCCCCACGAGGGAACATCTTAGGAATAATGTCTTTACCAAAGTCATGCGACGATTCTGGATTATCCGCATCCTCGATCAGCTCAGAGAACAAGCTTTGCGCTTCAAACACGTAATTGCCCATAGATACAAGTGCGTGCTCTGGGTCACCTGGAATCGATTTCGGGGTTTGTGGCTTCTCTTCAAAACCAATCATGCGCCCCTCGGCATCGACTTCAATCACGCCAAACTGAGAAGCCTCTGAAAGTGGCATACGAAGTGCAGAAACAGTGAGTGCGGCTTGTTTTTCCTTGTGGAAATCGAGCATCTGCTTGATATCCATTTTATAGATATGATCTGAGCCAAAAATACACACTAGCTCTGGCTCTGCCAGCTCCATAAAACGCAAGTTTTGATAGATCGCATCCGCTGTGCCTTCATACCAGCGCTTACCCGTGCGCATCTGCGCTGGGATCGGATCAATAAAGCGGTCCGTGATGCCATTGATGTTCCATCCCTTTTTCAAGTGATGGAATAATGATTGGGATTTAAACTGTGTCAGTACATAAATACGCATTAAATCTGCATTAACAAAGTTATTTAATGCAAAATCGATCAATCGATAGCTTCCTCCGAATGGGACCGAAGGTTTACTACGAGACTCAGTCAGCGGACGCAAACGTGAGCCTTCTCCACCAGCAAGGATCATTCCTAAAACACCAGCCATTTAATTCTCTCCATATTATATTTTTAGCGGATAAGCGTATTTTTATTTTGGGGGGCTTATCTCATTCCGTAGAGCGCTTTTGCTCCTAATCAAAAGTCACTCAAACAACCTAACGTTGCTAGCCGCCTTCTGCATCGGTGTGCAAAAGGTTTATTATAAGTTATCGTATTTCAGAAAGATTACAATTTAAAATATGCTGTACTAACGAGCTCACATTAATTACTTTTCATCGCCCTGCTGTAGCTCACACTATCTTTTATTCCAGATACAAGTCCGTAACACTATCTCTACAAGCTAGTGATACTCGTCGCAGTTCGTCTACTTTTGAGGCATTTATCAGATAAGTTTAAAGCGATTAGCTTATATAAATTGAGTATGAGATTGACTGTTTATGCAATTCTGTCAATAGGTTTGTCGAATTGGTGGATGTATATAAATTCACCTTGTTTGTCTTTCGCGATATACAAGGCGCGGTCTGCTAAAGTGAGCGCTTCTTTCTCTGTCATTCCCGGCTCGACGATAGTCCCTCCGATGGCAAGTGTCCCCCCGGTGCAGTACACATCTTCTTTTACATCGCGTTCAGTTGAAATACAGGTCTTAATCCGATGCGCTAATTGCTGCAAATTGCAGGAATATTTTGCCCTGACCAAGACTAAAAACTCATCGTCTTCCCACCTTGCGGCTCTATCATAAGCTCGTACCGCGCGGGCGATCCCACACCCCGCAGCATTAAGGGTGTTCTCATAAGTGACTGAGTTGACGTCAATATCACTGCGACCAGTCAACCCTAGATCGATCCAAATCAAACCAAAAGGCTCTTGCTCACGTTCGGAGCGAGCAAGCTCTCTAGAAAGTTCTTGCTCCAGTCCTTTTCGATTCCATAGACGAGTAACAACATCCAATGTCGTCAATTCATCGAGCGCCGCCGTTCGTGATGCGACCAACTTTTGCAACGAGTTACGACTTTGCACAAGTTCTTGCTCTAAGATCGCTAAATTTGACTCCAACGACGTGCTGCGCAATTTGCTTTCCAATTGCACCGTACTTCCGTCTGCCAGCGTTCTAATTTTTGCCACCTGCTCTTCCATCGGCCTGATCCAAACTTTGATACTGTAGTAGTACGCAAAACCACCTAACAACAAACTCAGTGCAAAAAATACGTAGCTCAAATTGGTATACGCCCACGTGGGCAACATACTCGCCACATCGACAAAGGTGAGCTCATACCATCCTAACTCAGCAACATAATGAATCGCGACGACGGCTCGCCCTCCCTCTTGCTCAATCATCAATAGCTCAGCTTCCTGACCTGCTTTTTGCTTACGCATGAACTGGGACAGCACCGTGAAATCATTCTGGTTAGGAACGAAGGTGTCTAAAGAGGGCTTTTCAAACTGTGAGTTTCGCAATGGGTAATCAAACTCTCCTGAATGGAGAATCAATTGAACCCGGTCGGATTCGTCAACAAATAAGGTTTTAAGTGAGGAGGTATGTCGGTAAGCCAACTGATGAGTAAAAAGCTCTATATCCATTCCGGTACCGACGACGCCCAAAAACTGGCCATCGTCAAAAATCGCTTGGTTAATCCAAACTTTAGTCCGGTCAATGTGAATATCTTTGGCAATATTAACGGAAAGGTGTTGCCCTTGCTGTCTCTGGTTGAAATACCACACATCCGTCACTGACTCGGGCTCTAAGTAATAACGGAGATAAGATGGCTGACGTATGCTCTGAACATCGTTGTAATGATAAGAAAGGTCACTATCGAGCACGATGAAAAAGTTTTTTGACTTAAACTGCCAACGATAGCGCTCAAGCACGTCCTCCGCGGTACTCCGATAGACCTCGTCACCCACATTACGAGCCCACGAAACAACATGGGGGTCTTTCGCCACAGTTTGCGCCAATTTGACTTCTTCAAGTATCGGGGAAAGGGTTCGCTCAACATCATACTGCGCAGCGACCTGGCTGTATTTCCAAGTCAAATCTTGGACAACGTTTTCAACCACCTGTTTAGACACAACAAAAGCTGTGAATGCGAATACACCACAGACCAAAATTAAAAATAGCAGTAAGCTCTTTCTTATTTCCATGAACCTTTCCCAACTGACTTTATACCAATAGAAGCTACTAACTTAGTTGTCAAAAGAGAAAGAAGAATTATTAGCTATTTCATAATTTAATACTTACAAGCAATACATTTATCACACTTATAACAAGGTTTGGTGATATTCCACATACTAAAAAGCAGCCGTAGAGGCTGCTTTTTAATTCGAGCGGAGAGATTTATTTCTTCTTCGCTGGCTTTTTACGCTTGTCGGTAATTTCCCACTTACCATCTACGTAAAGTGCAGTATATCCGGAAGGTTTACCATCCACTTCTGAGCGAACATAGTTCTCTTTCGTCTTACGACTAAAGCGAACAACCATAGGCAGACCATCAGGATCTTTCTCTGGCGCTTCTGCCAAGTAATGGAACTTCGGAGAAATACGCTCTTTGAAACGAACCAACTCTTCAACCAGTGGTGCACGCGTTTCACGAGATTTAGGGAAAGTACTTGCTGCTAAGAACAAACCTGACGCCCCATCTCTCAACACAAAGTAAGCGTCTGAGTTTTCACATGGCAGTTCAGGTAGATGAACAGGATCTTCTTTCGGTGGCGCAACTTCACCATTTTTAAGGATCTTACGTGTGTTCTTACATGTCTCGCTAGTGCAATCCATGTATTTACCAAAGCGACCGTTTTTCAGCACCATGTCACTGCCACACTTGTCACATTCGACAACCGGGCCGTCATAACCTTTCACCTTGTACTCACCGTGCTCGACCACGTAACCTTCACAGTTCGGGTTGTTACCACAAACGTGCAGCTTACGCTTATCGTCGATCAAGTAAGCGTCCATCGCCGTCTCACAGATAGGGCAACGTTTTTTCGCTCTTAGTGCAGCCGTTTCAACGTCTTCTTCCAAAACGTTAATGATGCCATCTTCATCACCAAGGTTAATGGTCGTTTTACAGCGTTCTTTTGGCGGCAGTGCGTAACCCGAACAACCTAAGAACACACCCGTTGATGCGGTACGAATCCCCATTGGTCGAGAACAAGTAGGACATTCAATATCAGTGTAAACGATATGATTTGGCTTCATACCGCCTTGCTCTTCATCCAGCTCAGCTTTCGCGAGATCACCGGTAAAATCAGCAAAGAAACTATCTAACACATTCTTCCAGTTGGCATCACCTTCTGCTATCTGGTCCAGCTTCTCTTCCATTTTGGAAGTGAACTCATAGTTCATCAGTTCATCGAAGCTGCCATCTAGACGGTCAGTGACGATTTCACCCATTTTCTCGGCGTAGAAGCGGCGTTGTTCCACTTTCACGTAACCACGATCTTGGATGGTCGAAATGATAGACGCGTAGGTAGAAGGACGACCGATACCGCGCTTTTCAAGTTCTTTAACCAATGCTGCTTCAGTAAAGCGCGCAGGTGGCTTAGTGAAATGCTGTTTAGGGTCTAAAGCGATCAAATCTATCTTATCGCCAACTTGAACGGCTGGCAGAATTTGATCTTCGTTTTTACCCATTGGGCGCTGAACACGAGTCCAGCCATCAAATTTAAGGATACGGCCTTTGGCTTTCAGCGTGTATTCAGCGGCTTTCACGCTAACCGTCGTAGAGTCGTATTTCGCGGGCGTCATCTGACACGCAACAAATTGATTCCAAATCAAAGCGTAAAGCTTGTGCGCGTCCGCTTCCATACCTGCTAGATCATCGGCTTTAACCGCAACATCCGATGGACGAATCGCTTCGTGCGCTTCTTGAGCACCCTCTTTGCTACCATAGACGTTAGCTTTCGCAGGCAAATACTCATCACCAAACTCGCTACCGATAAATCCACGTACGGCTTCTACCGCTTCAGAACTCAAGTTGGTTGAGTCAGTACGCATATAAGTAATGTAACCCGCTTCATAGAGACGCTGAGCTAACATCATGGTTTTCTTAACACCGTAGCCTAAACGAGTACTCGCTGCCTGTTGCAACGTAGACGTAATGTAAGGTGCTGAAGGTTTGCTTGATGTAGGGCGGTCTTCACGTTTACATACTTCGTAAGCCGCTTTCTCAAGCACCGCAATCGCAGATTGGGTTTCAGCTTCGTTAACTGGCTTAAACGCAGTACCGTCTTTCTGCGCAACTTGAAGACGAAAATCTGTTTTATCTGATGTTTTAGTATCGGCGTGGATATCCCAAAACTCTTCAGGGATAAATGCTTTGATTTCACGTTCACGCTCTACCAACAACTTAACCGCTACGGATTGCACTCGGCCCGCAGACAAACCACGCGCGACTTTTTTCCATAGCAGAGGGGAAACCATAAAGCCTACGACACGGTCCATAAAACGACGCGCTTGTTGGGCATTAACACCATCCATGCTCAGCTCACCTGGTTTTTCAAACGCTTGCTGAATGGCATTCTTAGTAATTTCGTTAAACACTACACGTTTGTATCGCTCTTCATCACCACCGATGATCTCACGAAGGTGCCAAGCGATGGCTTCTCCTTCGCGGTCCAAATCGGTTGCGAGGTAAACGCTATCTGCGTCTTTGGCGAGTTTTTGCAGCTCCGCAACCACTTTCTCTTTGCCCGGAAGAACTTGATAGTTTGCTTCCCAGCCGTGATAAGGGTCGATACCCATCTTTTTAATGAGTGCTTTACGGTCTTTTTCTTTTTTAATGCGTGCTTTTTCTTCAGCACTCAAGCCTTTGGTTGATACCGCTGCAGCTTTTTGACCAGTGCTTTGGCCTGCAGTTGGTAGATCACGTACGTGACCTACGCTGGACTTTACGATGAAGTCCTTACCTAAATACTTATTGATGGTTTTCGCTTTTGCCGGCGACTCCACAATAACCAGTGACTTACCCATAATTGACTCAAGTGTCCTATAATGACGCGACATTTAAATTATCGCATGACATACTTAATGCTTCGGTTCTTTTTTTACTATTGAGCGAGATTACAAGAAGATCAATATCTTTTTCAAAAATAAACTTTAACTGCTCGACAAATCGACGAAAGTCGACGGACTTGAAAGTGCCACATACTAAACGGCACATAATCGAGGACGCTAGTCGCTAAACGGATTTTATGCCGCCTGTCACAAAACTGATTCCACTCTTGGCTGCTCTACTTCGCAATTTCATTGATCTGACCCTATTGAATTTAGGTTCGAACCTCTTACAATCGCTCCATTGCCTCTTCTATATAGAAGATAATTCGATTAGTGAGTATGTAAGATGAGTGAAAAGAACGTTATTTCTCAATTTGAGTTGTTGTTGATAGCCAATCACGTCATTCAAGAGCACGACGATTACCTCGAAGGCATGCGTGCTGACAGCGCAGAAGAAAAAGAAGGTGTGCTGGTTTTCAAAGGGAATTATTTCCTCGATGACAACGGCTTACCGACTGAAAAAACGCCAGCTGTATTCAATATGTTTAAATATCTAGCGCATCATTTATCAAAAGAATTTACCTTAGAGAAATAGCAGCACAAAAATGAAAGGGTTGGCACGAAGGCGCCAACCCTTTTTCCTCTCTTGCACTTCGACTCTATGTCGACTAAGAGCTGAGCCCTTCCAACTTATCAAAGTAATCAGGGAAGGTCTTAGAGGTACACTTAGGGTCGTTAATCGTCACTGGCGTATCACTTAACGCAACCAGTGAGAAACACATCGCCATACGATGATCATCGTAAGTGTCTATCGCAGCATGAGTTAATTGCGCTGGAGGAGTGACTATGATGTAGTCTTCCCCTTCTTCGACTTCTGCACCAACTTTACGTAATTCTGTTGCCATCGCCGCCAAGCGATCGGTTTCTTTAACACGCCAGTTGTACACATTGCGAATCGCCGTCGTCCCTTCTGCAAATAGCGCCGTTGTCGCGATCGTCATCGCAGCATCTGGAATATGGTTAAAATCCATGTCGATAGCTTTAAGCGTGCCAACACGGGAGATCACATAGTCGTCTCCCCACTCAATCTCAGCGCCCATTTTTTCTAGTGCGTCAGCGAATTGAATGTCGCCTTGAATACTCTTCTTACCGATGCCCGTCACTTTGATCTCACCGCCTTTGATCGCCGCTGCGGCTAGGAAGTAAGAGGCTGAAGACGCGTCACCCTCAACCAGAAAGTCACCCGGAGCGACATAAGATTGCCCACTACGAATAACAAACTCTTGATAATCACGATTTTCCACTGTTACGCCAAACTGAGCCATAATGTGCAACGTGATATCAATGTAAGGTTTAGAAACCAACTCACCAATAATTTTTATCGTCACGTCATCTTGAGCAAGCGGTGCAGACATCAAAAATGCCGTCAAAAACTGGCTAGAAATCGAACCATCAATTTCGACTGTACCACCTTTTAGACCAGTGCCCGTGATTTTCAGGGGTGGGTAGTCTTGAGCCTCTAAGTATTCAACTTCGGCTCCCGCTTGACGCAATGCATTAACTAGATGGCCAATTGGACGCTCTTTCATTCGAGGTTCGCCAGTTAACACGTATTCACCGCTGCCTAAACAAAGCGCGGCAGCCAACGGACGCATTGCGGTACCTGCATTACCTAAAAAGAGCTCTTGAGCCTCGGCAACATTGAATGGTCGACCTAACCCTTCCACTTCACAGACGGTCTTGTCATCCGACAGTTGATAATTCACACCAAGTTGGGTGAGCGCATTCAGCATATGACGAATATCGTCACTATCAAGCAGGTTAGTGAGACGGGTTGTCCCTTTTGCTAGGGCTGCTAGTAGCAGTGCTCGGTTTGATACACTTTTTGAACCAGGTAGGTTCACTTGACCAGAAACTTTATTGATTGGTTGTAACGTAAGGCTTTCCATTTAAATTGATGTTCCTTGCTCGCCCAGCCTTACCCACCGGACGATGAAAAATTCTTCGTACTTGCAGACTATCTAAAATTTGTAAGTAAAACCAGACCAAATTAACGAATAAATCTGAATAATTATGGTATGACGACCTTGCAGCAATTCCGGCCTATCAATAGGTTTTATCTACTCTGACACCATCATCAAAATAGAGAATACGAACTGGATCACCTTGCTCAAATAGCATACTGTTGTCGATATCTTGAATGACGTTGATTAGCTTACCTTTATCAGTTTTTATCAGTAGCTCAACCAGCTTATATTCGATCCGGTACTCTTGGTTAACCCGATTCCTTGCGACACTAGCGCCAGCAACGGCTCCCACCGCTGTTGCGACCTCTTTTCCTCGGCCATCACCGAACTGATTACCGACCAATCCACCGACAACCGCCCCCAATAATGTTTCCCAGCCAGAACCTTGAGACTGAACGACCTCTTGCTGACTGATGTAACGAACGGTATCCACTTTGCCAAAAACAACTTCATTGACTGGCCTCGCCGTATTTCGCTGGTACGCCGCATTGGCAATTAACGGAAAAACCAATATGATCCAAAGTAATTTCTTCATTTACTAACCCTCTTACTGTATGACGCTCTACCTGACCGAATTAGACCCCGACGAGATATGGTTCCCTTCCCTACAGGATGCATTGGAAGATCCGAACGGCTTGCTTGCACTAGGTGGTGATTTACGACCAGAGCGTCTCATGTTTGCATACCAAAATGGCATCTTTCCTTGGTATGGCCCTGGTGAGCCGATCCTTTGGTGGAGCCCTTCCCCACGAGCAGTGTTTAATCCTAAGACCTTTAAAGCAGCAAAAAGTCTCAAAAAGTATCAAAGGAAGCACGCCTATACGGTCAGTATAAACAGAGCTACCGCCGATGTAATTGACCATTGCGCTTCGCTAAGGTCTCCAGAAGAAACTTGGTTAAATGAGGATATGCGAACGGCCTATAAGACACTGGCTCAACAAGGCTTTTGTCATTCCGTAGAGGTGTGGCATGAAGAGCAGCTTGTTGGCGGGCTATATGGTATTTCTGTTGGCCAGTTATTCTGCGGCGAGTCTATGTTTAGTCTAAAAACCAATGCGTCTAAAGTGGCTCTCTGGTATTTCTGTCATCATTTCAAGCAGTTCGAGGGCCAGTTAATTGATTGCCAAGTAATGAACCCACACTTGGCATCACTCGGAGCCACAGAACTTGAACGAGATGAATTTAGCAAAACACTGCTATCCTTTAGAGGTAAACCATTAAAGCAAGGCTGCTTTTCACAACAGTGGTTAACATCACCGACTGAGGATTTGGATGAGTTCTGATCTACAACAGATTCGTATTGGCTTAACTGATAGCCATCAATGCAGTTACTTGGCTGAACGACAAGAACGGGTGGCCGTTGCCCTTGATCCTGCCATGCATTGTGGCTCCAGTTATGAAATCTTACTTGCCAACGGTTTCCGTCGCAGTGGCGATACTATTTATAAGCCCCATTGCGATAGTTGCTCAGCATGTCATGCCCTGCGCGTGTCTGTTCCAGATTTTCAACAGTCAAAAAGCCAGAAACGTCTGTTTAACAAAGCAAACGCATTCGATTGGCAACTCAAGTTAGAGATGGATGATAATTGGTTTGAACTCTATTCTCGTTACATTGAAGCTCGCCACCGAGCTGGTTCTATGTACCCCCCCAAAAAAAATGAGTTTGCCGCTTTCTCTACTTGCGCCTGGCTCAACACCCAGTATTTGCACATTTATGACCGAGGAAAGCTCATCGCCGTAGCGGTAACCGATATTCTGTCAAACAGTGCTAGTGCTTTTTACACCTTTTTTGACCCTGATTATGAGATCTCTCTCGGCACTTTAGGCGTTCTTTATCAACTAGAATACTGCCGCCAGCAAGGGAAACAGTGGCTCTATTTGGGCTATCAAATCGATGAATGTCCTGCGATGAATTACAAAGTACGCTTTCAACGTCATCAAAGGCTAGTAAATCAGCGTTGGCAAGGGTAGAATACGCCCCAACTTTACTTAATTCATTTTAATCGGCGTTTTTGACCGGTTGAAATCGTCCATTTTTAAAAGAGGATTAAATGGCTAAAGAAGACGTAATTGAGATGCAAGGCACTGTCCTTGATACTCTTCCAAACACAATGTTCCGTGTTGAGCTAGAAAACGGCCACGTAGTTACAGCTCACATCTCTGGTAAAATGCGTAAGAACTACATCCGTATTCTTACTGGTGACAAAGTAACTGTAGAGATGACTCCATACGATCTGTCTAAAGGTCGCATCGTCTTCCGTGCTCGTTAATCTCAGACTGCTTTTGAGCAATCCGAATTAGTCGAATACAACAAAAAAG
>NZ_AEVT01000104.1 GCF_000189275.1 Vibrio sinaloensis DSM 21326
AAAACGCCTCCATTTCGGAGGCGTTTTTGTTTGTGTCATTCCATAGAGCGACGCAGGAGAGAGTAGGGAGCCTCCTTAAGCTTCGCGAATAGCCTCAACTCTGCGCTTTTCCATCTCAATTCGGATATCCGCACCTTTAAAGCCATCCTTAATGATGTCTTGTACATTGACCGACAGGGCGGCTTGGTAGGCTTGCTCAAAGATGTTTTTTTGCGGGTACTCTATCTCTTCAAACCCTGTTCGACCGCGGCTGTCTGCCATACAGCAAATTAGGATGTTTTGTAAGCGATCCGGCTTACGCCATACATCGAACTTATTGAGTACTTTCAATTTTGTTTCTGGGCGAAGCTCCGCTGCTCTGTGGATATTTGAGTGTTGTTCGCAGACCATAAGCGAAAGGTCGCGATACTCATTTGGCACTCGTACTCGGTCGCACAGCTTCTTAATCAACTTTAGCCCAGTATGGCAGTGCATTTTGTGACTTGGCCACTCAGATTCAGGTGTAATGCCTTTACCTAAGTCATGGACTTGAGAGGCGAAACGTACTGGAAGAGAGTCACTTAATCTCGCGGCTTGCTCTGCAACCATCAGTGTGTGAATGCCTGTATCGATTTCTGGGTGCCACTTCTCTGGCTGTGGGACGCCAAACAACGCATCAAGTTCAGGGAGTACTACCTCGAGCGCGCCGCACTCGCGCAGTATTGACAAAAACACTTGAGGGCTCTGAGTTGAAAGGGACTTATGCCACTCTTGCCAAACTCGCTCTGCGGTTAAGTGACGTAATTCTCCAGAGTCGGCAATAGTGCGCATTAACTCCATGGTTTCATTGGCGACAGTGAAACCAAGGTGGTGGAGTTTGGCTGCAAATCTGGCTACTCGCAAAACTCGTAGTGGATCTTCAACAAAAGCGTCTGAGACATGACGTAATATTCGATCGTGCAGATCTTGTTGTCCTTGGTAAGGATCGACAATATGACCAGCATCGTCTTGCGCCATTGCGTTGATGGTCAGATCTCGGCGCATCAGATCTTCTTCTAATGTTACATCGGCGGCAAAGTAGCACTCAAATCCAGTATAACCTGACCCAGTTTTACGCTCGGTACGCGCGAGAGCGTGCTCTTCTTTAGTTTGTGGGTGAAGAAAAACCGGAAAGTCTTTACCTACGGCCGTAAAACCTTGCTTAACAAGTTGCTCAGGTGTGGCTCCAACCACCACCCAATCTTTGTCGTAGACAGCAATATTGAGTAACTGATCGCGAACTGCCCCGCCGACTAGGTATCTTTGCACATTATCCTCTCTCATTTCTTCACATTGCCATTGGCTATTGATGGCTGCAATGGTACTTTTCTTATCACTAAATTCCCAGAGACGAGAAGTATGTATAAGCAACATTTTGGATTTACGGAACTGCCTTTTTCTATTGTTCCGAATTCTCGTTTTCTCTTCCAGAGTCAGCGTCACAAAGAGGCGATTACTCGGTTAACCGCCGGATTAGGTGAGGGTGGTGGCTTTGCGATGCTCACTGGTGAAGTCGGTACTGGTAAAACGACCGTAGCAAGAGCAATGCTAAGGACGCTTGAAGATAACATCCAACCTGGGCTGATCCTCAATCCGACTTTTTCTAATGTTGAACTGCTGGAAGCCATTTGCGATGAGTTTTCACTCGAATATCCGCATGAGGCTTCTCTTAAACAGCTTAGCCAAATCCTTCATCACTTCCTACTTGAAAGCTATGCCGCTGGACGGCAGACCTTGCTGGTTATCGATGAAGCTCAGCATTTATCCGCTGAGGTGTTAGAGCAACTGCGTCTGTTAACCAATTTGGAGACGGAAAGCCAAAAGCTACTTAAAGTTCTCCTGATCGGTCAGCCTGAATTGCAACAGAAGCTGCAAATGCCGCAACTTCGTCAGCTTGCACAACGTATTACTGGCCGGTACCACCTTCTCCCTTTGAACAGTGAAGAGACGGCGCAATACATTGCTTACCGACTCGAATTTGCTGGTGGAAGTCGAGCGTTGTTTGATAAACGTTCAGCCAAGGAGATCGCTCAACAGACGCTTGGTATACCGCGGCTGATCAATCTAGTATGTGATGCCACGTTGAAGCAGGCTTACAGCGTTGGTGAGTCTTCCCCTAGTTATGCGACCGTACAGTTAGCTTGCCAGGAGGTGATGAGTTTTCAAACGTCTTACCGCCCTCAGCAGGCCCAACCCCGTCCTCGTTCTCAACTCAGTCATTACCTGCTTTCTTTGTGTGCTGGTGGAGCACTGGCCTACGCGGCATATTGGTTTGTTCCCGGTTTAATCGCAGGCCAAGTGCTGCACTACGTCGAACAGCAACACCCCAAGGAAGTCGCGAGTGTAGTCAAACAACGCGTGATCCCAGCAGACCTCAGTCAGTTGTTATCGAGAGCGAATGATGTCGAACAAGGGATTGGTGACTTGTACAAGGTTTGGGGTTACCAAGCGACGGTATTAGACAAGTTGTGTCTCATGGAGTCAGAGAGTGCGTTTAAGTGTGGCCAAGCAACGGCTACGCTCGAGCAACTGCGCAGCAATAATATGCCAGTACTGCTGACGCTTACTCATGCGAACATGACAAGCTACGCGGTGCTGCACCACCTTGACCTCAACACGGCTCAGCTTTTGATCGGAGGGCGGAACATGGAGCTTCCGATTGAATTACTAAAAGAGCTCTGGCAGGGCGATTATCGTCATATTTGGCGTCAATATTGGTCGACTGCCCTCAAACCAGGTATGCAAGGGGAAGCCGTTTTGCAGCTTGAGCATCATCTGTCCGTTCTATTGGGGCAACCTTCTTTGAACTCTAATGTGTATGACAGTGCGTTGGAAGAAAAAGTGAAACTGTTTCAGCGCTGGCAAGGTCTGGCCGTGGATGGTATTGCCGGAAAGAGGACGCTAGAGCGGTTAGAGTCATTAATTCGTGAAAATGTGCCTCAGTTAAACCAGAGCAAGGAGGCAGTATAATGTCGAAAGTATTGAATGCATTAGATGTTTCTGAGCAGAGCTATCAAGCTAGTGTTGGTAGCCCGTTTCTTGTTAACCAAATAGCCACTGAGGTACCAAAAGCAAGCAGCAAGCTCCTCATAGCCTTGTTAGTGTTGGCTCCAGCGACGGTTGTCTCTGCTTATATGATTCAGCAAACCTACCAAAGTACTTTGGCGCAGTGGCAGTTAGATAACCAGCCTAAGACAGTGGTTGAGCAGGTGCCTTATACGGTGAATCAATTAGAACCTATGTCCTTTGAAGGGTTGGTCTCGACTTACGACGTGAACGTTGCTCCTCGAGAAGTTCAGCCAGTTGCGGCATCTAGTTCTGAGGCTGAATTTGGCTCGGAGCCTGAAATTGTCCCGCAGCCAACGACGAATGAACCGTTGCTCGAAGAGCTGGACTTATCAGAGTTGTCCCCCGAGCTTGCTCTCCGGATTGAAAATGCACTGGGCACGAGTCAGCCTCAACCAAAACAAACCAATGAGCAGGTTTCCAATCTGGCACACCAAGCGGACCGCTGGCAAGGCAAGTTGCCACGCCTCGATTTTCAAACTCACGTTTACTCTAGTAATCCGAATAAGCGCTGGGTCAAAGTCAATGGTACTGAGTTCAGTGAGGGCGATGTGATTGCTCAAGGTGTTGTACTTGAGCGTATTGAGCAAAACTTATGTCAGTTGCGTTTCGAAGGTGAGGTTATTGAAGTGCCCGCTCTTTACGATTGGCAGGGGTAGGTTGCCTTTGAATTGAGATTAAAAAAGGTCGCTATGCAGCGACCTTTTTATTTATGCCCAGCCTGAAGGTGAACGCTTCTTGCGTGGAATAATGTGAGGCAGGATAAGGCCAAACAGTAGACCTAAACCAGCAACACCGCCACCGTACATAAAGTATTTGAGCAGCAAGTCATCTTTTTGCGTGTCCAACTTCGCTCGTAGGTTGCGAACTTCTTCTTGAGCTGAAGACAGTTGTTGGCTCATATCACTGTAACTCTGCTCTAACTCAGCAATTTGACGGTTACGTGTTGATAGAGAGTCCGCTAGGCCTGCTTTCTCTTGATCAGAGGTTGCCCGAGCATTCGCAAGCTTTTCTTTGGTTTCCGCGAGCTCTTTCTCAAGCTTAGGTAGACGCAGTGCCATGCTTTCTTGGCGCGTAACAAATTTACTTTCCACCCAGCCTTTACGGCCTCGTTCATCTTGGATTTGGCTATAGCCTGACTCTTTATTGGTCGATATCAGCTTCACTTTATCGCCTGCGTCAATGCTGCCGATAATACGGTATTGGTTGCTAGGACCAGAATGCATGTAGGTAAAGAGCTTATCAGCAATGTAACGGTCTTGAGCTAGAGCTGCTGGTGCAGCAACTAAAGTAGCCAAAACCAAGAAAACCAGTTTTTTCACGGTAAATCCTTTAACAGTCTTGTTGTCTATATCTTGCTAATTCGAAATAGTAAGTAGTTTCGTAGTCTACTGCAACAAAGAAGGGAGGCTTAGCCTCCCTTTCTGTGTATTTGAGTCAATAATGACATTGAGCTAACACATCATTGACGGCTCGCTTAAGCGAACATCGCTTGGATTCCATAGAAGAAGACAACCGCCAGCAGAGCGCCAGCTGGTAGCGTCACAATCCAAGAAGCGACGATGTTACGCACGACACCTAGGTTTAGTGCGGCGATACCACGAGCAAAACCGACACCTAAAACCGCACCTACTAAAGTTTGTGTGGTTGAAATAGGAAGACCAGTGCCTGATGCAAGCACAACAGTACAGGCTGTCGCTAGCTGAGCGGCGAAACCGCGGCTTGGAGTCAATTCAGTGATACCAGTACCAACTGTCGCCATTACTTTGTGGCCTAAAGTCGCTAGGCCGACCACAATACCAAAGCCACCTAGTGGAAGGATCCACCAAGCGATGGTGCTCTTACCTGAAATTTCACCCATGTGCTCTACGGTAGATACTACTGCAGATAGAGGGCCAATCGCGTTCGCTACATCATTTGAGCCGTGAGCAAAAGCCATTGCACACGCCGTGATAACCATTAGTACACTGAAGATACCTTCAACACCAGCAAAGCCATGGTCATCTTCACGGTTAGAGAATTTCTTCTGGATGTAGAAGTAACCACCCGCCATTACGATCGCAGAGACGGCTGCTGCCCAAGCCCAAGCTTCACCGTTAGAAAGGTGCAGACCAACGTGCTTAAGACCTTTTTTAATCGTAACCAGTGCAATAACCATGGTAGTGATGAACATGTAAACTGGAACAAAGCGTTTAGCGTTGAACAGCGGTTTTTCCGTATCAAAGATTAGGCGCTGTGCACTGACAAAGATGACATAAGCGAAGAAGCCTGAGATAACCGGGGTAATAATCCAGCTACCTACAATGCCCTGAACTGAGCCCCAGTCCACCGCTTCTGTACCGACAGACACACACGCAAAACCGATGATTGCACCGATAATTGAGTGAGTCGTTGATACGGGCCAACCCATGTAAGAGGCTAAGAGTAGCCATGTACCAGCGGCTAGAAGCGCTGACATCATGCCGTAAACAAGCACATCGGGTTGAGAAGCAAAGAGTGACGTTTCGATTACGCCTTTACGGATAGTGTCGGTTACTTCACCGCCTGCAAGGTATGCACCCGCAAACTCAAAGATCATCGCGATAATGATCGCTTGTTTTACGGTTAGCGCTTTAGAGCCTACTGAGGTTCCCATCGCATTGGCCACATCGTTTGCGCCAATACCAATCGCCATCAGAAAACCGAAAGCTGCTGCAATAATAATCAGGACAGTGCCGTAGTTCGCAAGGATATCCATCGTAATACCTAGTTGTTGATAACAAGCGGAGCAAATTAGGCACGAGAAAACCCCTTCAGCGCGTCATTATCTATCGCCTAATAGGGGAGTGCTATATAAGATGCTCTTCGTTATTTGGTTAACTTATGATTTATGAGCGAGACAACATTAGCTCAAGACGCGCACCAACACGTTGCGCTTGATCAGCTATGCCACCTACCCATTCTAAAATTTTATAAAGGAACATCACATCGATAGGATTCATACCCTGCTCAATCTCCATCAATTGTTGACGAAGTTGGATTTGCATCGCATCGGTGTCATCTTCGATTACATCTAGTTGGTGGATCATTTCAGCCACAAGTGTTACTTCACGGCCTTTGAATCCAGTTTCCAATAACTCATCGAGCTCATTGATGACTTTTTGCGCTTGATTCGCTGCATCGAGACAACGTTTCACATACGCAATAAAATTTTCTTGAAGTGGCCCAGGGATAGTCAATTGACGACCGTAAACGCGGCCAGCAATGTCTTTCGCTAGGTTTGCCAGTTTGTCTTGCTGCGTCAGTAGCTCCAGCATATCGCTACGATCAACAGGCATAAACAAACCGCGAGGAAGTTTAAGGCGAATTTCGCGTTTGAGCACGTCGGCTTCTTTCTCTAGATGAGAGATTTGTGCACGAATTTCTGCCGCTTTCTCCCAATCGCCCTTTGAACTGACTTCAAAGAAGTTGATTAGGTGAGAACAACATTCGTTCACACACACGACGTGGCGCTGCAAAGGCTTAATAGGGGACTTTGCAAATAACCCCATAATTGTATTTACTGGCATGGTCATTCAACCTAATTAATATAACCTTAAAATAACATACACCCTTTAAGGCGAAATGTTGAGCGATGGCTATAAAGGCGCGCATGGTAACGCATTAAATCCCTCATTAAAACTGTTTTAGATCATCATTCCTGCGATATTTCTTTCTTGCCGAGTAAGAAAATTGGCAATATCCTGTCTCTATCTGCTTTGAAAGGTATAACTATGGAAACCGAGATAGAACTGAAGTTTTTTGTTTCTCCTGATTTTTCAGAGACTTTGCGTCAGAAAATATCTGAAACTAAAGTACTTCAGCATAGCTGTCGAGCGCTAGGGAATACGTACTTCGACACTCCGGATAACTGGTTGCGTCAGCATGATATCGGGATCAGAATTCGCCGATTTGATGATGTCTATGTGCAAACCGTTAAGACGGCTGGTCGTGTGGTTGCGGGACTTCATCAAAGGCCTGAATACAATGCTGAGCACACCAGTAACGATCCTGATTTGACGTTACATCCTGACGACATTTGGCCATCGGGCAAAGACGCCGCCACGCTTCAAGCTGAACTTACCCCGCTTTTTTCGACCAACTTCACTCGTGAACAGTGGTTGATCGGTATGCCGGATGGCAGCCAAGTTGAAGTGGCTTTTGATCAAGGAAAAGTTGAAGCCAATGGTCAGGAAGACCCAATTTGTGAAGTTGAGCTGGAGTTGAAATCCGGACAAACCGACGCGCTATTTACCCTAGCTCGCAGCTTCTCTGATGCCGGAGGAATGCGACTTGGCAACTTGAGCAAAGCCGCGAAAGGGTACCGCTTGGCGGCTGGGTATGAAGGCGACGAAGTTAAGCCTCTCGCACTGGTTAAAACCGATAAGCACGACAGTGTTGAATCGTGTTTCATTAATTCGTTGGAGCATGCTCTGTCACACTGGCATTACCATGAGCAGATATACTCGGAGCGTGAATCCGTTGAAGCTTTGCATGAAATCAAGAACTCAATCAGCTTTATTCGTCAGGTACTGACCGTTTATGGTGGGGTTGTGCCACGCCGAGCGAGCGCGATCTTACGTCAAGAGTTGAAGTGGTTAGAGCAGAGTCTCGAATGGTTGAATGATTACGATTATTTAGAAGACTTGCTCGATGATAAAGGCCATGCGTTGCGTAAACTGGATGCACGTAAATTCTTGGTCACTGAACTGAAACAAGTTCAAGAGCAGTTACCGAATCGCGATGAACTGTTAGAGCTTCTGAATAGCGCTCGCTATACCGGGGTGTTACTCGACCTCAGCCGCTGGATCTTGACGCGAGGCTGGCAACCTTTCCTTGATGACAAGTCGCGCGAAAAGATGGCGCTTAACGTTGAGCACTTCTCAGTGAAGCAACTGGATCGGACGTGGGCCGAACTGATGGAAGCCTTTCCGCCAGAACGGGCACTCGATAGCCAAGATTATATCGACCAACAGTATCGTTTAATGCGCAACCTTTACACTGGCGTTAGCTTTGCAAGCTTGTTTGACGTTGAAGAGCGTAATAGCTTCAGATTACCTTGGAGTGATTTGTTGCATGGCATCGATGACTTGTTAAAGCTGCGCACGCTCGAGAAGTTAGTCGCAGCGTTAGAGGGCGAAGAGCGCGAGCAGCTTGAACGTTGGCTGTCTCGTCAAGAGAGCTCTATTTTGCATGCGATGGAGCAAACGCGTGTTATCTGTATTGAAGCCGAGCCATATTGGCAAGACTAAGACGAAAGAACGGGAGCCTTATGGCTCCCGTTTTGTTTGTGCTTCTAACTTATCCAGTCTGCGCAGAATCTCGTCCTGCTTCTCGACCAGTTCCAGCAGCAAACGCTCTTTGTTCTCTGAACGGGTGGTTTGAACTTTAGAGGGCGATGTAATCATTGAAGTGACAAGTCCGGTGATCATACCAAACAGGCCCACCCCACAAATAATCAAACCAGCAGCAAGAATTCTTCCCGCGTCAGTGACAGGATAATGATCACCATAGCCTACGGTTGATATGGTCACCAGTGCCCACCACATCGCATCCCCGCCAGACTGTATATTTGCTTCTGGAGATTGCCCTTCAATAAACAGCATGATGCTAGAGCCCGCGGTGAGTAAGATCACCATGAGCAGTAATATAGAGGCTAACGTTGTTTCGTGTTTGTTCTTTAGTAGTTGTTTTAAAACACTGCGACTAGAGCGAATAACAAGAATAATTCGCAAGATGGAGAAAAGTCTGGCGTAGCGTAATGGCTCGATCATCGGCAGGCTGGCGAGAAAATCAATCCAATGGCGTTTCATAAATTGCAAGCGATCTGTCGAGCGGATCAAGTCTACACTCAGTTGTAGGATAAAAATGCTACAGATAAGAAAGTCTAAGCCGATAAGAACCTGTCGAGTCTCAGGTCGTAAAGGAAAGAATAGTAAGCCTGAGATCACAAATAGCGCCATAAATGACAAGATTAGTGACAGCAAGCTCATCGGTTTTGTATCACTTTTGATAATATCTTTATTCATACGAGGCTCGAAATAAATATTTGGCGTTAGCGGAGATGTAGAGTTGCTCTGTTAGCCACTCTATTACAACGCGCTGAAATTACAACTTTTGACTGATGGAGAAGCAATGATGACCAAAATGGCCTTTAAACCATGGGAGCGGGTGATCACCGATATCCGCCTGGTTCCGAAAATGGTCATGCTGATGGTGTTCAGTACCCTACTGATCATTGGCAAGCAACTCTGGGATGCGAGTACTTTCTATGACTCTCTTCTTGCTGCAACCCAGAGCGCCGCGGTAGCACAAGAGCACTATGAAAGCTATTTGGTTCAGGTTGTGTGGCAAACTGCCGCGTTAATTGTGGTGTTTGTGGTATTGCTTTTGTTTGCTGCTCGGATCATGTTACGCCAGACCCAATATCTCAGTGAGGCCATTAAAACTATGGCAGAGAAAGATCTCTCGGTACCGATTGAGATGGATTGCCGTGATGAGTATGGTGACGTTGCGCGAGAGCTGGAAAAAACGCGCATCCAGTTACAAGAGATGATCACGTTACAGATCAATGCTTCTCAAGAACTCGCCGGGCTGACGGAGGTGATGACGCTGAGTATGTCAGAGACCAAAGAATCTGCTCAGGAAGAGTTTGACGAGATTGATCAACTGGCGACAGCGATGAGCGAGATGACGTCGACAGTACAAACGGTAGCCGACCATGCACAAAATGCGTCGTCTCTAACCGAGAGCGCATCGAGTCAAGCGGCAACAGGACAGCGATTTGTTCAAGACACAGTGCTGAAAATCAGTGAGTTATCAAAAGACATTACCGCATCGGCTCAAGCGGTTAATCAAGTAGAAGATAGTGTGGATTCTATTGGTAGTGTTGTGGGAACCATTCAAGGTATTTCGGAGCAGACCAACTTGCTTGCGCTCAATGCAGCAATTGAAGCGGCACGAGCAGGAGAAGCAGGGCGCGGCTTTGCGGTTGTGGCGGATGAGGTACGTAATCTCGCTCAACGAACCCAGCAGGCGACGGTAGAAATTCAAGAGATGATCACGTTACTGCAATCGAGCGCCAACTCAGCGGTTGAATTGATGGAAAAAAGTGTAGTCGAAGCGGCGGAGGGCGTGGAGTTAGTTACCAACGCTGGCAGTGAACTCGATGGCATTGTTGGCCAAGTAAACCAGATCAACGACATGAACTTCCAAATTGCAACAGCGGCTGGACAGCAAAGCAGTGTGGCGGGTGAAATGAGCCAGAACCTAACGAATGTTCGAGAACTTGTAGAGGCGTCGGTGACGGTTGTTTCTGAGTTGCTCGAAACCTCTGAGATAATGCAGCAAAATGCCGAAGAGTTAGATAAGAAGATCACCTCATTTAAAGTCTAGCCTCTCAAGTTATTGGTAATAAACGCTCACTTGCTATTAGTGGGCGTTTTTTATTGGTATAAATAACGGGTTACTGCACCCAAACTGGTATATCTAGACAAGGAAGAATCATGCAGCTACCCGAAAGCCTCGCGCCGATTTCTCATTCAGCCCTCGAACCCATTCTCCAATCAGACGCCTATTCTCAATGGCCTGTTCAACAACAAGAGCAACTAGCCTATGTGGCAGGGCTCAGTAAGTTTGTGACTGACGTGATTAAAACGGACGACACATTGCTGCAAACTTTGCCGAGCATGTTACACGATAGCTCGCGACATCAAGATTATCGCCAACGTTTATCGGCTTTGCTCAGTGAGTGTAGTGATGAAATGCAAGGCCATCGAGTGTTACGTCAGTTCCGCAACCGAGAAATGGTTTATATCGCATGGCGTGACTTTACTGCTTCTTGGACGTTAGAAGAGAGCCTGGAACATCTCTCCCAATTAGCGGAAGCGATGATTTTTGAAACCTACCAATGGCAGTACAAAGCGTGTTGCGAGTTGTGGGGAACACCCACGAACGCGCAAGGAGAAGCTCAACCGATGTTAATTATCGGTATGGGTAAGCTGGGTGGCGGTGAGTTGAACTTTTCCTCAGATATTGACTTGATCTTCACCTACCCTGAAAACGGTGAAACGCAAGGAGCACGCCGAAGCATTGCTAATGCGCAGTTTTTTACGCGTCTGGGTCAACGGATCATTAAAGCGCTCGACCAACAGACCTTCGATGGTTTCTGTTATCGCGTCGATATGCGGCTGCGACCATTTGGAGACAGCGGTCCCTTGGTAATGAGCTATGCAGCGCTTGAGGATTACTACCAAGAGCAAGGCCGTGATTGGGAGCGTTATGCGATGATTAAAGCGCGAGTCATGGGCCGAGAGATGTATCCAGAATATCAAGAGTTACGTCAGATGCTGCGCCCATTTGTATTTCGTCGTTACATCGACTTTAGTGCGATTCAGTCTTTGCGCCGAATGAAATCGATGATCAGCAGTGAAGTACGTCGTCGTGGGTTGAGTAACAATATCAAGCTTGGCGCGGGTGGCATCCGTGAGATTGAATTTATTGCTCAAGTGTTTCAGCTTATCCGCGGTGGTCGAGAGCCAAGTCTGCGCCAGCGTGGATTGTTAGAAACCCTTGATGCGATCGAAGAGTTAGAGCAACTGACGAGCTCGGAAACGGAAGGATTACGTCAGGCGTATAAGTTTTTGCGTCGTCTAGAGAACTTACTGCAGGCGATGGCTGACAAACAGACTCAAACTTTACCAGAGAGCGAAGTCGAACAACTGCAATTGGCGGTTGCAATGGGATACCAAGGATGGGATGAGTTACACACAGAGGTTCAAAGACACATGTCCCAGGTTCATTCTGTGTTTGCTGAGTTGATTGGCGATGACGATGAAGAGCAGCAAGATGTTGCGAAGCATTTTGTAGAGCTTTGGGATATGGCAGCTAAGCAAGATGTTCTTGAGCATATCCTAGAGCACGATATTCAAGCGCATGATCCGCAGAGCATGGCTTCAACCATTATTCAGTTTAAACAAGACCTGGCTAAGAAGACGCTTGGACCACGTGGGCGGGAAGTATTAAACCATCTTATGCCTAAGATGTTTGCCGCCATCTACTCACACAAAGATGCGCAGTTTGGTCTGCCTCGTGTTTTGCATCTTTTGCATCGCATAGTAACCCGCACCACGTATCTTGAGCTATTGGATGAACACTCGGCGGCCTTAACTCAGTTGGTTCGTCTTTGTACCGCCAGTCCGATGATTTCTGAGCAGTTGGGCCGTTATCCGATTTTGCTGGATGAGTTGATCGATCCACAACAACTTTATAACCCAGTGCCACTGGATAGCTATCGCACTGAGTTGCGAGATTTCTTAGCGCGCATTCCTGAAGATGATATGGAACAACAGATGGAAGCGCTGCGTCAGTTCAAGCAGATTTGTATTCTCCGCATTGCGGCGGCAGACATTGCCGGTGTGTTACCAGTAATGAAAGTGAGCGACCACTTAACCTATTTGGCCGAAGCGATTGTTGAGTCGGTTGTTGGTCAAGCTTGGCAACAAATTGTCGAGAAGTATGGCGTGCCTAGCCATCTTAAAGATCGTGATGGCAAAGGCTTTGCGGTGATTGGTTATGGCAAAGTCGGCGGTTGGGAGCTGGGTTATAACTCTGATTTGGATATCGTCTTTATGCACGATAGTCCGGTCCATTCATACACTGATGGCAAAAAAGAGATCGATGCTCGTCAATTTTATTTGCGCCTTGCACAACGCATCATCCATATTTTCTCAATGCGAACGGCATCGGGCATCTTGTACGAAGTTGACACTCGTTTACGTCCATCAGGTGCGTCCGGATTGTTGGTTAGCCCAGCGGAAGCATTTGACGAATACCAACATCAAGAAGCATGGACTTGGGAGCATCAGGCGTTAGTTAGAGCGAGGATGATTTATGGTGATGAACCTTTGCAGCAAACTTTTGCAAAAATTCGTCATGAAGTTCTGTCTATTCAACGTGACAACGCTAAGTTGAGGCAAGACGTTGCGGATATGCGGGTCAAGATGCGTGAACATCTTGGGGGTAAAAAAGCAGGCCGCTTCATGCTGAAACAGGATCCAGGCGGGATCACGGACGTTGAGTTTTTAGCTCAATACCTAGTTCTGCGTTTTAGCCATGAAAAGCCAAAACTCACGCGCTGGTGTGACAATGTTCGTATCTTTGAGAGCATGATGGCTCAAGGCGTGTTAGATGAAGGCCCTGCGATGGCGTTAACGCACGCTTACACAACTATGCGTGACCAAATCCATCATCGAAATTTACTCAACTTGGATGCTGACGTCGCAGAAGAGAAGTTTGCAGCTGAGCGTGCTCTCGTAAGAAACGTTTGGCATGAGTGGTTTGACGCTGAATAATCGCAGCACTAGATAGCCTACAGAGCTTCAGTGAGGGTTTAGAGGGCAAAAGGGCTGTGCTAAACTCTTGCCAGAATTAAATTTTGGAGATCGACGATGAAACCAATCCTACCTAACTACACGGATTCGGGTGTGCTTATCATTGGTGACGTAATGCTGGATCGATACTGGTATGGCCCAACCGGCCGTATTTCACCAGAAGCGCCAGTCCCGGTAGTAAAAGTAGAAAACAACGAAGAGCGTCCTGGTGGGGCGGCGAACGTTGCGATGAACATTGCCTCCTTGGGCGGGCATGCTCACATCGTTGGTTTAACAGGGATTGATGAACCAGCTAAAGTACTCAACGAAACACTTTCGGCACTTAAAGTGAAGTGTGATTTTGTTGGTTTAGCCAACTACCCTACGATCACTAAGCTGCGCGTCATGAGTCGTGGACAGCAGCTGATTCGTTTGGACTTCGAAGACAAGTTTGAAAACGTAGACGCGGAACTGATTTTAGACCGAATGGATCAAGCGTTACCTAAAGTAAAGTCGGTCGTATTGTCTGATTATGCGAAAGGCGCGTTAGAGCACGTACAGCAGTTCATTCAAAAAGCTCGCGCGGCGAAAGTACCTGTGTTTATCGATCCGAAAGGCGCTGATTTTGAACGATACCGAGGTGCGACGTTACTGACTCCGAACATGGCAGAGTTTGAATTGGTTGTCGGGAAAGTAAAATCTACCGAAGAACTGGTAGAGAAAGGTTTACAACTGATTGAGGAGTTTGAGTTTGAAGCCTTGCTAGTCACCCGCAGTGAGCATGGCATGACATTACTTCGCCGTGGACAGGAGCCATTCCATCTGCCAACTCAGGCAAAAGAAGTGTATGACGTTACCGGTGCGGGCGATACCGTGATTTCGGTCTTGGCGGCATCTGTTGCTGCCGGCAAGCCACTTGACGAAGCCTGTGCGCTTGCGAATGCCGCGGCTGGTGTGGTTGTTGGTAAGCTAGGTACCTCAACCGTTTCTACGATTGAACTGGCTGAAGCTGTGCACGGCAGTCAGGACACTGACTTCGGTGTCATCAAAGAGCAGGCCCTGATTGAAGCAGTGAAAAAGGCCCAAGCGAAAGGGGAAAAGGTGGTGATGACCAATGGTTGCTTTGATATTCTCCACGCGGGTCATGTTTCTTATCTAAATCATGCCGCAGAGCTTGGCGATCGCCTGATTGTAGCAGTGAACACCGATGAATCCGTGAAGCGATTGAAAGGTCCGGGTCGTCCCGTAAACCCGACAGATCGTCGTATGGCAGTGCTTGCGGGCTTAGGTGCGGTTGATTGGGTGGTTCCATTTGGTGAAGATACACCACAGCGCCTAATCTCTGAAGTGCTGCCAGATATGCTAGTAAAAGGTGGTGATTACAAGCCTGAAGAGATTGCTGGTGGCAAAGAAGTGATTGCCAATGGTGGCGAAGTTAAAGTGCTTAACTTTGAAGACGGCTGTTCAACGACGGAAATTATTGATGCGATTAAAGGTGGTCGAGGTTAATCATCGATAGCCTTAAAACGCTCACACTTAATGGGCGTTTTGTATCAACTAAGAAAAATGGAGCCATAAGGCTCCATTTTATGTTTGGGAGAGTGTGATTACTCTTCTAGGTCACCACAGAAGCGGTAGCCTTCACCGTGAATCGTCGCAATGATTTCTGGTGTGCCAGAGACAGACTCAAAGTGCTTACGAATACGACGGATAGTCACGTCAACAGTACGGTCATGAGGTTTAAGCTCACGGCCTGTCATCTTCTTAAGCAAGTCTGCACGCGTTTGGATTTTTCCAGGGTTCTCACAGAAGTGAAGTAACGCACGGAACTCAGAGCGTGGCAGTTTGTAGCCATCACCACTAGGACTTACTAGCGAGCGGCTGTTGATATCCAGAACCCAACCGTTGAAAACGTATTTTTCAACGCTGCGCTTTTCTTCTGTAACTGCACTAGAGTTCATAGAGCGGTTTAGAAGGTTGCGAGCACGGATGGTCAGTTCGCGTGGGTTAAACGGCTTAGTGATGTAATCATCTGCACCGATTTCAAGACCAAGGATCTTATCCACTTCATTGTCACGGCCAGTTAGGAACATAAGCGCTACGTTCGCTTGCTCACGCAGTTCGCGAGCCAGCAGTAGGCCGTTCTTACCTGGGAGGTTGATGTCCATAATAACCAAGTTAACTTGATTGTCAGACAACACCTGGTGCATCTCTTCACCGTCACTGGCCTCAAAAACAGCGTATCCCTCTGCTTCAAAAATACTCTTAAGAGTGTTACGAGTTACTTGCTCATCTTCGACAATAAGAATGTGCGGGGTTTGCATTGGCGGTACCTAAACTTGTGAAAAAAATGTGCTAATGGAATAAATTTTAGGCAAAAACATAACATACAGGTAATGTGATGTTGATAATAAACCAAAGATTATAAAAATACACTTTCTTTGATCGCCCGCCATCCTTGGATTTGCATTTATTACCTTTGAGGTTCCAATTCCTCATTGATTCCATTAGTCGTTGAGGCGGATTTTATAATGTTAACAGCATGCTAACAACGTAGAACTGTTAATTCCAATCACTTTGTTGATTTATATCAAGAGTTAGGATGTAACAAATATTAATAGTAACAGTTACATGGAATACTGCATTTTATATGATGATAGATGCGCAATTGTGGGGTGAATATTTAGACCCCTATTTCCGCTTTGAGCAGCGACCAAATGTAGGGTCCTTTGCGATTGTAACTGCTTGGAACCCTGCCAGTATGTGGCTGTCTCAGGAGGAAAATCGAAGAAATAATCAGCAGTTACGTCAAGAAATAGGCCATACTTACTGTGTAGATGTCCTAGTTGGAAACGAGAGTTTTTCCTGGGCTGAAGCCAGTTTTGCCATTTCAGTCAATGTACAGCGAGGGATTGAACTAGGGAGAAAGTTTAGTCAAAACGCTATCTACTACGTTGAGAATGACTGCCTTACTTTGCATTCATGTTTGCCAGATGAAGGGAGTGCGATCATTACAACGGATTGGCGTCAACGCTGTCGATAAGGATAACCAGTACTGGCTTAGTGCTTTCACCTTGGGTGTAAGCGCTAAGGTGGTCAAAATCTCATGGAGGAAAAATGAAAGATATAACACCGGATATTTGTGACAAACACGAAAGCAAGGTCACACTCGTCGAGCTCCCGCTACACAATTTCGGGGCGAAGAGTGCATTTTACGGCGAGATGGTGACGGTACGTTGTTACCATGATAATTCCAAAGTTCGTGAGATGCTCAGCCAAGATGGGACAGGAAAAGTTCTTGTCGTCGATGGCCACGGCTCTTGTCAGCGTGCTTTATTAGGCGATCAGCTTGCTATTCTTGCAATCGACAACAATTGGGAAGGTGTGATCGTCAATGGAGCTATTCGTGATGCTGGCGCGATCGCGGAAATGGATATCGGTGTGAAAGCGCTGGGGACATGTCCATTCAAAACGGAAAAACGTGGCGCAGGGGATGTGAATGTGACACTGACGATACACAATCAAATGCTTCAGCCTGGTGACTATGTGTATGCCGATTGGAATGGTGTACTCATGTCGAGTGAAAAACTGGAGTGGGAGTAGTCGAGTTAGAAACGAAAGCCTAACCCAAACTCGACTTCTTGTTGCCACTCTTGATAATCAAGGGTGGCATGAATATCTAAATTTTCAGTCAAACGAACGCGGCTGGAGACTTCTGCCGAAAGGCTACCTTCCACCTTCTCTTCAGTACTGTTATCGTTGTTGTAAGAGTGCAGCGTGCTCGACAGAGATACTCTTGGCGTTACTTGGTAGCTAACACCACTAAGAAACCCTGTCTCGTTCACACGATCGCTGTTATTTAATCTGGCACCGACGTACAAATCGATTTTGTCGAATACGTTATAAGCGTAGCCGCCATCAACTTTCCAAGTATCAAAGTCGTTTTGATCATTTTCACTTGATAAGAAGATCTTGTGTGGAGATGAGCTCTGTTGCGAGGGCAATGGAGGCAACTCAGTTGCACTTAACGAACCAGCAAACAATAGTGCTGTGAGGCATAGAGTTGTTTTCATGCGCCGCTCCTTGTCCCTGGTCAATTTTTCCACTGCAGATGTAATTAAAGCATAAAACTATTGGACTAGGTGTAATTTTTATATAGCTATTGGTTATTAGCTTATGTGTTACTTGTTTCATTGTTTGGGTGAATGAATATGGCTTAATTGCTGTACCCACTTGTGTGAATTGCCTTACGCGCAACAAAAAATAAAAACTTTTCGTTGACTACTGCTCAACAAATAGGTTAAACGTATGGGTAAGCAAACACATAAACGCAACAGATTAATTATGCAAAAGCACAGCCTAGTAGTAATGACCACAACCATTATTATTACCGACATTACACATGTTGGGGCAGGCTGCTAAGCGAAATAAAATTCAACAAAAAAGGCCTGTATCCAACAAGATACAGGCCTTTTTTTTATGCCGATTTAAAAACATTTGGAGGAAGGGATGCGAGTTTTAAAGTTTGGAGGTTCATCATTAGCCGACGCTGATCGTTTTTTGCGAGCAGCGGACATCATCGCTAATAATGCGCAACAAGAAGAAGTCGCTGTGGTGCTATCTGCGCCAGGGAAAACAACCAATAAACTGGTTTCTGTTATTGAAGGTGCGTTGAAAAATGGTGAGGCGGAATTACAGATCGCTGAACTTGAAGATTCATTCCGTGACCTTTTCCAAGATATTAAACAAGTCCTGCCAAACATTGATGGTGCGGGATACGACAACCAAGTCAAAACTTCTCTTTCGCAGCTGCGCCAGTTCGTCCATGGAATCAATTTGCTCGGCATGTGCCCAGATAATGTCAACGCTCGAATCATTAGTAAGGGTGAGCGCGTTTCAATTCAGTTGATGAAAGCAGTGTTGGAAGCAAAAGGGCAACCAGCAAACTTGATCGACCCAATTCAATATCTTTTTGCTCGTGGAGAGCACCTTGAAGCTATGGTTGATGTTGATATCTCAACCCAAAACTTCCGCCAGAACCCTCTTCCTCAAGGTCATGTGAATATCATGCCTGGTTTCACGGCCGGAAATGAACAAGGCGAATTGGTTACTTTAGGTCGTAACGGCTCTGATTATTCCGCAGCGGTGCTTGCCGCATGTTTGCGTGCAGATTGCTGTGAGATTTGGACTGATGTCGATGGTGTTTATAACTGTGACCCTCGTTTAGTGGAAGATGCTCGTCTGCTCAAATCACTAAGCTATCAAGAAGCAATGGAGCTCTCTTACTTCGGTGCTTCCGTTCTGCACCCGAAAACCATCGCGCCGATTGCTCAGTTCCATATTCCTTGCCTGATCAAAAACAGCTTTAACCCACAAGGTGCCGGCACTCTCATCGGTCAGGACACGGGTGAAGACAATTTAGCGATCAAAGGCATTACGACTTTGAGTGACCTGACTATGGTGAACGTGTCTGGTCCGGGCATGAAAGGCATGGTGGGTATGGCAAGCCGCGTCTTTGGTGCAATGTCTTCAGCGGGAGCCTCGATTGTGCTTATTACTCAGTCTTCTTCTGAGTACAGCATTAGTTTCTGTATTGAAGCTCAGGACAAAGCGCTTGCTCAACAGGCATTGAATGACACGTTTGAGCTTGAACTGAAAGATGGTTTGTTAGAGCCAGTAGAGTTCATCGATGATGTGGCGATCGTGACCTTGGTTGGTGATGGTATGCGTACTTCACGCGGCGTGGCTTCCCAGTTCTTCTCATCTCTCGCTGAAGTGAATGTTAATATTGTCGCGATTGCGCAAGGCTCATCTGAGCGCGCTATCTCAGCCGTTATTCCTGAAGATAAAATTTCTGAAGCGATAAAAGCGTGTCACGAGAATCTGTTTAACTCGAAGCACTTCTTGGATGTATTTGTTGTCGGTGTTGGCGGCGTTGGTGGTGAGCTGGTGGATCAGATCGAACGTCAGCAAGCTAAACTCGCAGAAAAAGGTATTGTGATTCGTGTATGTGGTTTAGCAAACAGCAAAGGCCTTCTACTTGATAGCGAAGGGCTACCACTGGAGCACTGGCGTGACCGCATGTCGGCAGCGACAGAAGAGTTCAGCTTAGCGCGTTTGATTTCTTTAGTGCAACGTAACCACATCATCAACCCTGTGTTGGTGGATTGTACCTCGAGTGAAAACATCGCTAATCAGTACGCCGATTTCCTAGCTGCAGGCTTCCATGTCGTAACACCAAACAAAAAAGCCAATACAGCAAGCATGGCGTACTACCACCAGCTTCGCGATGTTGCGCGCAGTTCTCGCCGCAAGTTGATGTACGAAACAACCGTTGGTGCTGGTCTGCCAGTTATTGAAAACCTGCAAAACTTAATTTCAGCCGGTGATGAGCTAGAGCGCTTCAGCGGTATTCTATCGGGCTCTTTGTCTTATATCTTTGGTAAGCTGGATGAAGGTATGAGCCTGAGCGAAGCAACAAACATCGCTAAGCAAAATGGTTTCACCGAGCCAGATCCTCGTGATGACCTGTCGGGTATGGACGTGGCGCGTAAGCTCTTGATATTGGCTCGTGAAGCGGGAATGTCTCTTGAACTAGAAGATGTGATTGTCGATCAGGCTCTACCGCCAGGCTTTGACGATTCAGGCAGTGTTGAAGAGTTCATGCAGCGCCTACCAGAAGCGGACGCATACTTTAAAGAGCTGTCAGCTAAAGCAGCGGAAGAAGGCAAAGTACTGCGCTACGTTGGTGAAATTCTTGACGGTAAGTGCACGGTTAGCATTGCTGCTGTGGATGAAAACGATCCAATGTTCAAAATCAAAGATGGTGAAAACGCACTGGCATTCTACAGCCGCTACTACCAACCAATTCCTCTTGTACTGCGTGGCTATGGCGCGGGTACTGAGGTAACGGCAGCAGGTGTATTCTCAGATGTGATGCGTACATTAGGTTGGAAATTAGGGGTATAACAATAATGAGTTCAAGTGATATGGATGTAGTGGTTTATGCCCCAGCATCAATTGGCAATGTAAGCGTTGGTTTCGACGTTCTAGGGGCGGCCGTGTCTCCTGTTGATGGCACACTATTGGGTGACCGAGTATTAGTTAAATCTGGGGCTGAACCTTTCAGCCTCAACACGGCGGGTGATTTTGTTGACAAGCTACCGACTGAGCCAAAAGAAAACATCGTCTACGATTGTTGGGTGGTGTTTGCTCGTGAACTAGACAAGAAAGGCGTCGAGCTTAAGTCGCTAGAAATGACGCTTGAAAAGAACATGCCAATCGGATCAGGCTTAGGCTCAAGTGCATGTTCTATCGTAGCTGCTTTAGATGCATTAAACCGATTCCATGGACAGCCACTTAACGAGACAGAGTTACTGGCACTGATGGGCGAAATGGAAGGCAAGATCTCTGGTGGTATTCACTACGACAACGTCGCGCCGTGTTACCTTGGCGGTGTGCAGCTGATGTTGGAAGAGTTGGGTATTATTAGCCAAGAAGTGCCTTGCTTTGATGATTGGTACTGGGTGATGGCGTATCCGGGTATCAAAGTCTCTACAGCAGAAGCGCGTGAGATCCTACCATCTCAATACCGCCGACAAGATATCATTGCACATGGACGCCATCTTGCAGGCTTTATTCATGCGTGTCATTCTGGTCAGCCAGAACTTGCCGCAAAAATGATCAAAGACGTGATCGCAGAACCGTATCGTGAGAAACTGCTTCCAGGTTTCGCCAATGCACGTCAATACGCCGCTTCTGCGGGGGCTTTGGCCACCGGTATTTCTGGCAGTGGTCCGACACTGTTCAGTATTTGCAAAGAGAAAGATGTCGCTGAGCGAGTTGCTCGCTGGTTAGAACAGAACTACGTACAAAACGAAGAAGGATTCGTCCACGTTTGTCGTCTAGATAAGCAAGGTTCGAAAGTAACAGGAAGTGAGCTATGAAGCTTTACAATATAAAAGAAAATGATGAACAAGTTTCCTTTGGCCAAGCCGTTCGCCAAGGGTTAGGCCGTAACCAAGGTCTATTTTTTCCATCGGAATTACCAAAGTTTGACGATGTCGATGCGCTACTAGCAGAAGATTTTGTCTCTCGCAGCACTAAGATCTTATCTGCACTGATCGGCGACGAACTGGCGCAAGAACAAGTGAATAACATGGTCGATGCGGCATTCCAATTTTCTGCTCCTATCAATCAAGTCAAAGACGGTGTTTATGCGCTGGAGCTTTTCCATGGCCCGACCCTCGCGTTTAAAGACTTTGGTGGTCGCTTTATGGCGCAATCTCTTGCTGCAGTTTCGGACGGCGGTAAGATCACCATCCTAACGGCGACTTCTGGTGATACTGGAGCTGCGGTCGCACATGCTTTCTACGGTATGGAAGACATCAACGTTGTGATCCTTTACCCGAAGGGTAAGATCAGCCCATTGCAAGAGAAGTTATTCTGCACGCTTGGTAAAAACATTCACACTGTCGCGATCGATGGTGACTTCGATGCGTGTCAGGCTCTGGTTAAGCAAGCGTTCGATGATGCTGCACTGCGTGAAGAGATAGGTCTGAACTCTGCTAACTCAATCAACATCAGCCGTTTGATGGCGCAAATCTGTTATTACTTTGAAGCCGCCGCGCAAATGAGCAAGCAAGAGCGTGAGAACCTAGTGGTATCAGTACCAAGTGGAAACTTTGGTAACCTAACGGCTGGCCTACTGGCAAAAGCACTAGGTTTGCCTATCAAGCGCTTTATTGCTGCAACTAACGCTAATGACACGGTACCGCGCTACTTAGAAACGGGTAAGTGGGAGCCGAAACCAACAGTAGCAACCACATCCAACGCGATGGATGTAAGCCAACCAAACAACTGGCCGCGTATTGAAGAGTTATGCCGCGTCAAAGAGTGGGGTTTGGAGACGTTGGGTAAAGGTGCCGTATCTGATGAGCAAAGCGCGCAGTCAGTGAAAGACCTATACGCATTAGGCTATCTATGCGAGCCGCATGGCGCGATTGCATACCGCGTTCTTGAAGAGCAGTTGCAAGAAGGTGAGACTGGCCTATTCCTATGTACAGCGCACCCTGCGAAGTTTAAAGAGGTTGTGGATGATATCTTAGGGTCTGACATCGAGCTTCCGGGGCCACTGGCAAAACACGCGGCAATGGAACTGCTTTCAGAAGATTTGGCGAACGACTTTGAGCTATTAAAAGGTGTGTTACGTCGCGTACAGAAGTAAGCACTTAAACTACTCTTATTAAAAAAGGTCACTTCGGTGACCTTTTTTGTGAGCGTTCTGTTGTTAGTTTACGTTTCGCCCTAGGCATCACAGGAGTGGTTTGCCATCAAATTGGCTCAACGTTTTCTCTCCCGCTTTAGCGGTTGATGGCAAAGGTTGGCAAGGATAAATGCCAACGAATGGCGCCTAAACGAATTAACAACGTAGAGAAAACGCCGGCAAGGAATGCGGTGTCACTGTCTTGGCCCATTGCTAATGCCGTGGTATGAAATACGCCTCCAATAATACAGGCCGTCGCATACACTTCGCTTCGAAGTACCATAGGTACTTCTCGTGCTAGAACGTCACGGATAATACCGCCACCACAACCAGTAATGACACCCATAATGATCGCTACCAGAGCCGAATCTTGGTAAGACATGGTCTTTTCAACGCCGATTCCCACAAACACCGCCAGGCCAATCGCATCACATACTGGCAGGATCCACCAAGCGAGGCGTTTCGGTCTGCGCACAATCAGCATGGTCAGCAAACAGGTGATCAATATGGTCCACAGGTAGTTGGTATCGGTGATCCAGAATACGGGCGTTGCCCCCAGTGCCATATCGCGAATGGTGCCGCCTCCAATGGCAGTCACACTGCCGAGTACCGCGACACCAAATGGATCCATTTTCAGTCTACCCGCGAGCAGAACTCCTGAAATGGCGAATATTGCAGTACCGAAAAGGTCGATACTATAAAGCAGCATGGATTCCATGTTACTCACATCTCTTAGCTAAAATAAGGAACAGAAAAACGACGCTGAATTGTACGAAATATTTGCCTTGAATCGTTAGCCTTTTTGCCGAACAGATTCGAAATAGTCGCAAACTTGCTCTATGGCTTGGGTCGTTCTTGGGGTTGGTCGGTTTAACCAGTCAGAGTTTAAGCTCCATACATGCTGGTTTTGAACAGCGCTTAGTTGATCTTGCCACTCCTGCCACATGTTTCCATTCTGGATCGCATGTTCGGAAGTGAAAATGACGTCAGGGTTTTGAACCACGACCTGCTCAATGCCTACTTGTGGGTATGGAGCAGAGCTGCTCGCAAACACGTTTTCACCACCGCAAAAGTCAAACACTTCACTTGGCCACTTGTCTTGCGCGACAGTGATTATGGGCGTTTCACTCAGTTGGTAGAAGTAACGCACCGGCTTATCTGTCTGATAGCGCTGTTTGAGCTGTTTCAGGGTTTGGCGATAAGCATCGGCAGCGGCTTGACCTTGACTCGGGTCTTCACTGTACTGGCTTAGCTGCTCAATGTTATTGGCGATGTCTTGGAGTGAATCGGTTTTGGATTGATAAATGTTGAAGCCAAACTGTTTAAGTTTTTCTAGCTCGCGAATAGGATTGCCAGCAGGCCAGGCAATAATTAAATCTGGCTGCAATGCGATAATACGCTCAATCTTTATGCCTTGATAATTGGCTACTTTTTCTAAAGATTTTACTTGTTGCGGATAATCACTGCGATCACTGACGGCAATCAGTTTGTCTCCCAGACCTGCGGCATATGCTATCTCGGTAGCGTGAGGGGCTAGGCTTATGACTCGCTCGACAGGTTTTGCCGCCACAGTCATTGAAGCCAATGCCAGGGTAAAAAAGAGAGCTTTAGTCATCTAGATTCCTTGGTAGATGATTGCCATCAAGACACTTTGGATTAGGATCCATGCAAACATTCGCCAAGCAAGCAGCTTCTGTACTTGAGCAATGTGAATGGCCGAAGGGGCGATTCGTCCACCGAGCTTAGCGCGTTCTGATTTTTTACCATCATAGATAGCAGGGCCACCTAGCGAGAGTTCAAGCTTGGCGCCGACTGCAACAATTAACCAAGCTGGACCAGGTAAAGGCCAGGAGTGTGATTGCTGCTTAATTAGGGAAAAAACCGCTTGGGCGCGATGTCCGATAGCGACCATCAAAGCAAACAACCTTAAAGGGACGTAGTCCATGATGGCGACTGCGCGTATCGCCGGAATGCCAAACGGAGAAAACCGCTGTCTAGAAGGGGACCAAGCCCTCGCTAACTCAATCATCATTCTATAGATGAAGGCACCAATGCCGCCAAAGATGGCATACCAGAACAAAACACCAACAACATTGCGCCCATAAGACATTATCAAAGTCTCGGCGCCCGCTTTACCTAACCCCAGTTGGGAGAGCGGCTGAGTCGTGCGGTTGATGATTGGCTTGAGCAGCATTTTTGCGTGCTCTTTATCTTCACGAGCTAGTGCTGCAGTAAACTGGTTGGTGAACTTATCTGTATTTCGCCAATCTATCGCCAACAGCAAGAATGCCAACTCAAATAACTGAGGCTGCCAAACCAGAGGTTTGAGTGCGATGACCACAGTCAGCATCGGGATTATCATTAACATCCAAGCGAGGGTGCCAGAGATAATACTTTGTTGGTAACTGTTATTAGTGTTGACCTTATCCGCTAGAAGCTCTGCGAATTTATGCCACATAATGGCAGGATGCGCTTCGCGTGGGAAAGGGAGAATTAAGTGGAACAACAGCGCCCCCCACAAAACAAGGAGGGCGCCATTTGAGTAGAACTGGTTGAATATATCTTCCATGATATCGCGGGATTCTATTTAAGTAGCGCAACCATTTTTACCACCATTTCTGATGAGCTTTTTGCCGCTAATGGTAGAAACTCATCAAAGCTCATGCCTGCTTCTTTGTCTGCAACGTCAGAAATCGCGCGGACAACAACAAATGGAACATTGAACTGGTGACATGTTTGAGCAATCGCTGACGCTTCCATTTCAACCGCAATGACGGATGGGAAGTGTTTACGGATAAACGCTTGACGCTCTGCGCTAGCAACAAACGCATCACCGGTACAAATGAGCCCTCGTACCGCGTGTTTGTCTTCCATTTGTGCTAGTGCTTGTTCAGCAACATCCATTAGCTTCTCATCGGCTAAAAAGGCTGCAGGTTGTTGCGCCATTTGGCCCATTTCGTAACCAAAAGCAGTAACGTCAGCATCGTGGTGGCGAACTTCGGTTGAAATGACAACGTCGCCTAGATTAAGGCTTGAATCAAAACCACCAGCTGACCCCGTATTGATCACGACATCCGGTTGGTATTCATCAAGCAAGATAGTGGTACCGACAGCCGCAGCAACTTTGCCGATACCTGATTGAAGTAGCACAACCTCTACACCATTTAACTGGCCAGCGTAAAAAGTACAACCTGCTTTTGATACCTCTTTACGGTTTTCGATAGCTTGCTTAAGAATAGAGACTTCTTGCTCCATTGCACCAATGATGCCGATTTTCATAATGAATCCTGTTAATTCAATTAGGTAGGTTTTATGCAGCTAAGTGTAACAGAAAAGGCCAATAACGGAACGGACTTCGTCCTGTAGGCTGCGTAAATAGCTATTGCTTAACCTGTGTACATCCCCTATAATTCGCGCTCCTCGTGTCGGCTGAATCAGAGATTGGCTGGCACAATGTTTAACTTACTCTTATTAGGAGAGAATTATGTCTCTGAATGCAGAAACTAAAGCAGCAATCGTTGCTGAATACGCTCAAACTGAAGGCGATACTGGTTCACCAGAAGTACAAGTAGCTCTACTTACAGCTTCTATCAACCACCTACAAGGTCACTTCAAAGCGCACAAAGGCGATCACCACAGCCGTCGTGGTCTTCTACGTATGGTTTCTCGCCGTCGTAAGCTTCTTGACTACTTGAAAGGCAAAAACCTTTCTCGTTACCAAGATCTAATCAAGCGTCTAGGCCTACGTCGCTAATCAGCGGCTGCATAGAACAGTTTGTCGAAAAAGGGGCTTTGAGCCCCTTTTTTGTTGCCTGTTACTTATTTTAGTTGGTATAGCTTAGCCAAACCGAATTAATCCCGCTATACTACGCACCGCATACTCTTAGCGGTTCTCAATCGTCTAAAGTATCGACAATTAAGCTCATAGCATTACAGTCAACCAAGTCGACCAAAAGGTCGCGACTATTCAAAGTGAATTTGGTATACCCCAGTTCATTTTTACTAGTCGCGATTTGTAGTGCCTTGGGTATCAATTCATACACTCTGAGCTCAACCAAGAGTTGAATTTGGAAACAAGGAATAACAATGTTCGAAAAACCAGTTGTTAAAACGTTCCAGTACGGTAACCACACAGTTACTCTAGAAACTGGCGTTATCGCACGTCAAGCTACGGCTGCAGTAATGGTTACTATGGACGATACAGCAGTATTCGTATCTGTAGTTGGTAAAAAAGAAGCGGTTGAAGGTCAAGACTTCTTCCCTCTAACAGTTAACTACCAAGAGCGTACTTACGCAGCAGGTAAAATCCCTGGTGGTTTCTTCAAGCGTGAAGGTCGTCCTTCTGAAGGCGAAACGCTAACGGCTCGTCTAATCGACCGTCCAATCCGTCCTCTATTCCCAGATGCATTCAAAAACGAAGTACAGGTTATCGCAACGGTAGTATCTGTGAACCCAGACGTTCAACCAGACATCCCAACAATGATCGGTACGTCTGCTGCGCTTGCTATCTCTGGTATCCCGTTCAACGGTCCTATCGGTGCAGCACGCGTTGGTCACATCGACGGTCAACTTGTTCTTAACCCAAGCAACACAGAGCTAGAAACTTCTAAGCTAGACCTAGTGGTTGCGGGTACTGAATCTGCAGTACTAATGGTTGAGTCAGAAGCTGACAACCTAACTGAAGAAGAGATGCTATCTGCAGTAGTATTCGGTCACGATCAACAGCAAGCTGTGATCAACGCAATCAACGAATTCAAGGCTGAAGTTGCGACTCCTGCTTGGGATTGGGTTGCTCCTGAAGAGAACACTACGCTTGTAAACAAGATTGCTGAACTTGCAGAAGCGAAACTTGTTGAAGCTTACCAAATCACTGAGAAGATGGCTCGTTACGACCGCATCCACGAGATTGCTGGTGAAGTAAACGAAGTTCTGCTTGCTGAAGATCCAGAAGCGAACACAAAAGAAATCCACACTATCTTCCACGATCTAGAGAAGACAGTGGTACGTCGCAGCATCATCGCGGGTAACCCACGTATCGATGGCCGCGAAAAAGACATGGTTCGTGCGCTAGACGTACGTACTGGTGTTCTTCCACGTACTCACGGTTCATCACTATTCACTCGTGGTGAAACTCAGGCGCTTGTAACTGCGACTCTAGGTACGCAGCGCGATGCTCAAATCATCGACGAGCTAACTGGTGAGCGTAAAGATCACTTCCTACTACACTACAACTTCCCTCCATACTGTGTAGGTGAGACTGGCTTTGTAGGTTCTCCTAAGCGTCGTGAAATCGGCCACGGTAAACTCGCTAAGCGTGGTATTGCTGCAGTAATGCCATCTGTAGACGAGTTCCCATACACAGTACGTGTAGTATCAGAAATCACAGAATCTAACGGTTCTTCTTCAATGGCTTCTGTATGTGGTACGTCTCTAGCACTTATGGATGCAGGTGTGCCAATTAAGTCTTCTGTTGCGGGTATCGCAATGGGTCTTGTTAAAGAAGGCGACGATTTTGTTGTTCTTTCTGACATCCTTGGTGACGAAGATCACCTAGGTGACATGGACTTTAAAGTAGCAGGTACTAACACTGGTATCACTGCACTTCAGATGGATATCAAGATCGAAGGTATCACTAAAGAGATCATGCAAATTGCTCTTAACCAAGCGCAAGGTGCACGTAAGCACATCCTTTCTGTAATGGATGAAGCTATCTCTGGTGCTCGTGAAGATATCTCTGAGTTCGCTCCGCGTATTCACACAATGAAGATCAGCGCTGAGAAGATCAAAGACGTTATCGGTAAAGGTGGTGCAGTTATCCGTGCTCTAACTGAAGAGACGGGTACAACTATCGAAATCGAAGACGACGGTACAATCAAGATTGCTGCAACTGAAGGTACAGCTGCGAAAGAAGCAATCCGTCGTATTGAAGAGATCACTGCAGAAGTTGAAGTAGGCCGCATCTACACAGGTAAAGTTGCTCGTCTAGCTGACTTCGGTGCATTCGTAACAATCCTTCCAGGTAAAGATGGTCTAGTACACATCTCTCAAATCGCTGACAAGCGCGTTGAGAAAGTGTCTGACTACCTAGCGGAAGGTCAAGAAGTTCAAGTTAAAGTTCTTGAAATCGACCGTCAAGGCCGTGTACGTCTAAGCATGAAAGAAGCAGTAGAAAAGACTGACGAAGAAGCACCTGCATCTGACGCATAATTCTGTCTCACGACGAATTTGTGTTAATTAGCGCATTTAGCTAAAAGCATGGTATAAAGGGAGCATTACGCTCCCTTTTTTAATGCGGATGATACTGGGTGCCTTGCTCAGTTACAGGAGTACTTATTTGTGAAATGGTTTCAAACCGCGACGCTAAGTCTTGCTTTACTCGTTACAGCGGGCTGCGCTTCTAACTCTCAACCAGAAGCCGAATGGCTATACCCGCCTATGGCTGTACCACTGCAAGCGAGTGTTCAGCAAGAAGTGCAAATTGCGCGTTTAGGTCAGCTATTACAGCGCCCTGATTTGGCGAAAGAAGTTCGTGCCAAGATGTTCTATGAGCGAGGCAGCTACTACGATAGTGTTGGCTTACGTGACTTAGCGCGCTTAGATTACAACCAATCACTCGCGTTGAATCCTGCACAGCCGGATCTGTTTAACCTCCTTGGTGTTTACTTTACCCAGATGGGGGAGTTTGATGCTGCTTATGACGCATTCGACTCGACACTTGAGCTTGATCCTGCTAACTCATATGCCGAGCGCAATCGAGCGATAGCACTCTATTATGGTGATCGAATTGATCTTGCCTTAGAAGATATGCAGAAACATTTCGCTCAAGATCCAAGTGATCCATTCCGAGCGTTGTGGCTTTACTTGATCCAAGTGGAGAAAGAGCCTGAGCTTGCTCGCCAAGAGCTTATCCAGCGCTACCAAGCTCGTGATGAACAGTGGGGGTGGGTGTTGGTGGCAATCACACTTGGCGATGTGACGGAACAACAGGCATTTAAAGCGATTCTAGCTGGTACCCGAGATAATACTTTGCTCGCCCAGCGCCTAACGGAAGCTTACTTTTATTTAGGTAAGCGTTATCAAAGTGAAGGTGACTTTGCCAGTGCGATATCACTCTATAAGCTGGCGATATCGTTCAACGTTTATGAATACGTTGAACACAGGTACTCATTTCTGGAGTTGACTCGTATTTTCAATGAAGTGAAGCAGCAACAGTTAGCTAAGGCCAAACTGGAGGCACAAGCGAAAGCTCAAACTCAGGTCGATAACACGAACGTTGAATAACTGATACATTGAAGAACAAGCCACTGAACCAATCAGTGGCTTTTTTTGTTGCTTAGATAAATCTAATCGTTAAAATAGTTAGCCTTGCTAACTAACTGTTAATGCTATGAGCCTTGAACACAATTTAATGGAGCTTGAACGTTTTTGTTCTAAAGCTTGGCGTTTACATGCTAAGGAAGACTTATTGTCTGGTCTGAGTTTTAACGAGTATGACTACTTGAAGACTATAGAAGAGCACTCGGAAGGTATGCGGATTACCGATTTAGCTGAAGAGATGAAGGTGTCTAAGCCGTCGGCGTCTAACATGGTTGCACGCTTGCAAAAGAAAGGCTTAGTCAAACGCGTGTCTTGTGTAGAAGATGGTCGCTCGAAGAAGGTCATGCTGACTGAACAAGTGGTTGAGGATCTTTCTTATGAGCAGGTTGTGTATCGCAGTATTGCGCAATCTATGGTCAACAAGTTAAGCGATGAAGAAGCTAAGCTTTTAAACCAGTTATTAGAAAAGTCATTAGGTTAATCAATTTATCTATTTAGTTAGCCAAGCTAACTTGTGGTGAGAATATGCAAACTTCCATTTACAGACAGTTTTGGAAATACACAATTCCGACCGTCGCAGCCATGCTGGTTAACGGTTTATACCAAGTTGTTGATGGTATCTTTATTGGTCGTTATGTCGGGGCTGATGGATTAGCGGGGATCAACGTAGCGTGGCCGATCATCGGCTCGATACTTGGTATCGGTATGATGGTGGGCGTCGGCACGGGTGCACTCGCCTCTATCAAACAAGGTGAAAAAGACAGTGAAGGTGCTAAACGTATTCTCTCAACCGGTCTTTTGCTTTTGGTCGCCTTGATGCCTGTCGTTGCGACAACCTTGTTCTTCTTCGCTGATGACTTTATTCGTTGGCAAGGGGCTGAAGGGCGAGTATACGAACTTGGTTTGCAGTACCTTCATATCTTAAGCGTGGCGTGTGTGTTCTCACTTGGTTCAATCGCAGTGCCGTTTTTGCTGCGTAACGACGATAGCCCGAACTTAGCCACCATTTTGATGGTGATTGGTGCTGTGATTAACATCGTGCTTGATTACCTGTTTATTGCTTGGCTTGATTGGGAGCTTAAAGGTGCAGCTATTGCAACTGCGTTAGCACAGATGGTGGTCACCATCCTTGGTGTGGGATACTTCTTTACTTCAAAAGCGAAGATGCGTCTGTCGATTGGCGATTTGAAGATGCAATTTGATGTGATCCCTAAAATAGTCATGATCGGTACATCGAGCTTCTTTATGTATGCCTATGGCTCAATGATGGTAGCACTGCACAATGCCCTGTTTGCCCAGTACGGTAGTACGCTGTTGATCGGTGCTTACGCCATCTTGGGTTATATCGTAACGGTCTACTACTTGATCGCGGAAGGTATTGCCAATGGTATGCAGCCTTTGGTGAGCTATAACCATGGTGCACGCAATCAAGATAATATTCGTAAGCTTTTGAAGGTCGCAATGGGCACGTCAGTGCTCGGTGGTGTCGCGTTTGTTATTTTGATGAACATCTTCCCATACGAGTTTGTGTCGGTGTTCAATAATGCCGATCAAAACTTGATTGATGCGACGGTGGTCGGTATTCGTCTCCATATGTTTGCATTGTTCTTGGATGGTTTCTTAGTGGTTGCTGCGGCGTACTATCAATCGGTCAACAAAGGCAGCAAAGCGATGTTTGTGACTATTGGTAACATGGCAATTCAATTGCCATTCTTGTTCATTATGCCGAAACTTCTCGGCGTAACGGGTATTTGGATTGCATTCCCACTGTCTAACATTGCCTTGAGTTTTGTGGTGATGACGATGTTGTGGCGCGATATTAAGAAGCTAATGAATGAGAGCTCAGTTGAACCAAGTATTCAAGCGTCTTAACGATGAAAAGAGGTAAAAAAGCGAGGTCAGAGCCTCGCTTTTTTATTGCTTTGAAACCGTAAGCAGGGATTAGATGTTTTTCACTTCTAAACCCGCAAGTTGATGCCAGTAACCGTTACATTGGCGGTCTTGGATCTTGCCTGGGTTGGTACCTTTCTCGTTTGAGCGGAATTGATCCAATTGAGAGAAGGTACTCAGGCCTAGCGGGCTCAAACGAACCACATCAACCAGACCTTCCATGCTTGGTAGATCGTTGATCAGGTTGTAGCAGTACCCAGACTGAGTTTGAATGCCGTTTAAGTTAAATACTTCTTGGCCTTCTTGGCTGCTTACTTGGATACCCGTTGGGTATTTAATACAGCAAGTTTCGCAATCATCTTTGGCTTTATTTTCTGCACGAGCGGTAAAACAGCGCGCCGAGTAAGCCAGCGGCAGATAACCGTGACTGAATACTTCCACTTCAAACTTATTGCGAATACCAAGTTCATCACATTGAACTAAGATATTGCTGAGCCATTCACGAGACAGCTCTACAGGCATACACCAGCGAGTCATACCTTGTTTTAGAAATAAGTTAAGCGTGTGCGCGTTGTAAGTGTTAACCGCAGGGCCAACGACGAATGGTACTTTGTGCTCCGAAGCCAGTTGAACCGCAGAAACGTCGTTAGCTTCAATCGCGAAGTCACCGTTGTCGATGTACTTCTTCATGATGTTCACTTCACTTGGTGCTTCTAATAGTGCCATCGTGGAAAGTACGACTTGTTTGCCCGATGCCGAGAGTTCTTTCGCGATATCGAACCAGTGTGCAGGCTTCATTTCACGACGTTTCGAACAAACGGTTTCACCTAGGTAGATGATGTCCGCAGAGCTTGATTTCGCTTGTTCATAAAACGCTTCAACATCTTGCTTTGGCCAGAAGTAGAGTAGTGGACCCAGTGCGTATTTCATGTTGTTTTCCATCATATCTACAACCTCTACTGCCATTTTCTGTGGTAAGCGCCAAGGGTGGTTTGCGTACCCTCGGAAACATTCGCCAGTGTTGCATCCCAACTAGGTTCTACTTGATAGCCCTGTGGGTTTGCTAGGTAACGATCAATAGCTGCGCGCCAAGTTCGAGTAACTTGCTCTACGTATGCCGAGCTGCGTTGGCGACCTTCGATTTTCACTGATGCCACGTTAGCGGCGAACAGCTCCGGAAGCATCGATAGAGTGTTTAAGCTGGTCGGCTCTTCAAGAGCATGATAAGCCTTAGTTTGTTCCTCAAGATCTGCCGTGAAGCGTCCTTTGCACAGTGTTGGATAGCCCGCATTTTCCCCCTCGCTGTAGCGATCGATCAGGATGTCATTTAAGCGAGACTCTAACCCGTTTTCAGTTTCTTGCCAGCGTACGTACTTCGCTGGTGAGCAGGCTCCAACGGTGTTCGGTGATTCTCCAGTCATATATGAGGATAAGTAGCAGCGGCCTTCCGACATGATGCATAAGCTACCAAAAGCAAAGACTTCCAGTTCAACGTCGCTGGTCATGTTACGAGACAATTGTTTAACCTGATGAATAGATAACACGCGAGGCAAGACAACCCGTTTGACGTTAAAGTTTTGCTTGTAGAAATCAATGGCGGCGATATTAGTTGCGGAGGCTTGAACGGAAAGGTGTAACTCCAGGTCAGGATACTTATTCGCGGCATAGTCCAAAACGGCGATGTCAGCCACGATCAAAGCGTCGACACCATTTTGTGCAGCGCGATCAACGGCGTCTGTCCAGCGTTCGAAGCCATTTGGGTGAGCAAAAGTATTCAGAGCAACATGGATTTTTTTGTTGTTATCGTGAACATACTGAACGGCTTTTTCGAGTTTTTTACCCGTAAAGTTCAAGCCAGCAAAATGGCGGGCATTGGTATCATCTTTAAAACCGATGTACACCGCGTCTGCTCCGCAATCAATTGCAGTTTTTAATGCAGGTAGGTTACCTGCAGGGCATAGGAGTTCCATTGCTCTTACCAACACTGTCTCATAAAAATTGCTGAGCATTTTATGAAGAATTATGAATGGCAAATTTGATGTAAGGCAGGTTTGAGTGAGTTTCTGGTGGATTTACTCACAAGGGATTAGTTTTTGTGGCGTCGATTTTGGGCAAACAGCTCTTCCACTTCTTGTTTTGGCTGTGGTCGATAAAAATGGAAGCCTTGAATTGAATTACAGTTAAGGTTTGAGAGTAGGGTCGCTTGCTGTTGTGTTTCGACACCTTCTGCCACGACCGTCAAGTTCAAAGACTTACCTAGATTGATGATATTTTCGATAACAGTGACTTGCTTTGGTAGTGTATCGATGTCGGTAATAAAAGCTCGATCTATTTTGAGCTCATCAATAGGGAAACGTGCTAAATAAGAAAGTGAAGAGTAGCCGGTACCAAAGTCATCGATGGAAAGCGAAAAGCCCAGCTTCTTAATTGCATTCAGCATTTGTAAAGTATGGTCACTGTCACTCATTACTGCACTTTCCGTCAACTCGAAGGTGATACTGCTTGGATCGAGTTCTGTTGTACGTAGTAACTTCTCCATGTAATCAATCAACTTGGGATTGCCAAATTGCTCAGGGGATAAGTTGATAGCGACACGTCCAGGTAAGATACCTTGCAGTTTCCAACGCTTTACCGTGCTAAACACTTCGCGCATGACTACTCGGCCTAAGTGCTCAATCAAGCCTGCTCGCTCTGCTACGGGAATAAAGGCACCAGGGCTGATATAACCTTCGACAGGGTGTTTCCAACGGATTAAAGCTTCGGCACCATTAATACTAAAATCACGTGCGTTAACTTTAGGTTGATACCATACTTCGAGGCCATTTTGTTGCAGTGCCTTTTGCAGTTCGATTTCCAGCCACAAGCGCATACGTGCTTCTTTGTTCATCTGGTCATTGAACTTAATCAATCGGTTACGGCCACGATCTTTCGCTTCATACATCGCGGTGTCGGCATTTTGCAAAAGAATTCGCGCATCGTTGCCATCCCCAGGGTAGGCGACACTACCAATGGAACAGGCAAGGCGCTTGCTGAAGTGGTGTAAGTCAAATGGCTGATTGATAAGGGAAATTATCCGTTCTGACAACATCTCTGCCATACGGTTGTTCTCTGGCTCAGGTAAGATTAAGCCAAATTCGTCTCCTCCTAAATGCCCTAACACCGCTTGTTGCGGGAGAAGACGCTTAAGACGAGAAGAAACCTCCTTGATGACCTTATCACCAATGTGGTGCCCCAAAGAGTCATTGATGTTCTTAAAGTTATCAATGTCCAAATAGAGCATGATCAACGGTGTTTCGTTTTGGATTAATTGCTCTAGTCGTTTGGTAAAACCAAAGCGATTGTAGAGCCCAGTCAACGAATCAATATGTGCATCTTCTTGGTTGGTATTTGATAGCAGTTTAGGCGTCGCTTCGGCGTCTTGAATGAGTACTAACTGACTATTGCTGCCAAGTACCATGGTTGAATCTGCATTGAGTTGGACGCGACGTTCAAACCCACAGCGAGGACCAGTAAGGCATAGCAAAGGCGCTTCGCCCAATGTGGAACATAGCGATTCAGAAAACACTGTTTTGGTTTTTTCATCCACGAAGAGTCGGGAAAAACTTTCGCCTAGCAGATCCTGAGTAGACTCAAAACCGAGCAGTCGAATTGCTGCTGGGTTGGCGGAGATGATGCAATCTTCTTCCACCAAAAGTAGCCCGTCAGGCAAAAGTGATGTTAACGTTGAGAAGCGGCCTTCCGACTCTTCCAGAGAGCGGATTAAGATGTGCTTTTCCGAGGTGTCAATAGCATGAAAAATAACATGCTCAACACCGTTTTCACCTTTGATTGGCGCAAGGCTAAAGTGAAGGCTGGTCTCTAAGTCGTCACCACCTAGAGAGACTTCCGCTTCAAGCGATTCACCGCCAAAGGTACGATCATAGTAGGGTTTGAGTAAGGAGTAGAATTTTTCGCCAAGGATTTGGCTGTCATTCATACCGATCAATTCATTTGGTAACAGTCCGGCGATATCGCAATAGCGTCCGTTAACCAAAGCATAATTATGTTGGTTATCCAGGATAGCGAAAAAAAACGGACTATTATCCGTAATTTTTGTAAACCAGTGCTGTAACTGTTGCGATAGCATTAAGGTGTTACCAATTTCCCTAAGAGCCGTGAAATCCATTGAGATAATGGATAGTCCTTATCTAATAATATAACTGGCATTGAGGTGATATTAAAGAGTTAGACTGATAACGCCGATTCTTTGATAAATAACATGAATCAACAAATGAACATCCTCTATGATGGAACATTCAAGTTAACAAAGTAACGGATAACTCGCGTGATTAACAAGATTCGCACTCAACTAGTTCAAAACGCCGCATCAATTTTGCGATCTCCAGTCCACTTATTGCCGCAATCTGTACAAAAAAAAGCCTTGCTAGAAGGCTTGAAAACGGTATTTAAAGAAGCGTTAGAAGATGGTGATTTCGAATTTCTTGAAGATAAGTGGCTGAAAGTTGAAGTTAAAGATATGCAGTTAAGTTGGTATATCAGCTATCAAGATGAAAAGTTGGTTGTAGCCGATCAGCCTGTACAAGAAGATGTGGCGTTTAGTGGTAACTTAAATGACTTGGTTCTAATTGCGGGCCGAAAAGAAGATCCCGATACTTTGTTCTTCCAACGTCGTTTATCCATCGAAGGGGATACTGAGCTGGGCTTAGAAGTAAAAAACTTAATGGACAGTGTCGATCTCGAATTATTACCTAAACCTCTACAAACTTTGTTAAATCAGCTAGCCGAATTTGTGCAGAAAGGCTTACAATCGCCAGCAACACAAAGTGAGGTAGTAAATGCTTATTCGAACTGAAGCTCCTGCAGATATACTCGCGGTTGATAGACTGCTGAAATCAACCTTTGAGACCGATGCTGAAGCAAACCTAGTTATGAAATTGAGAGAGAACGGTCATCGTTCTTTGTCATTAGTTGCGTCAACTGACGAAGGGGAAGTGGTCGGCTTTGTTTTATTCAGTCCTGTCACTCTAGGTGGTGCCGACTATAACTGGCAAGGCCTTGCTCCACTGGCTGTTAAAGAAGAGTTTCGCGGTCAGGGTATTGCACAAAAGCTAGTTGAAGAAGCGTTTGAATCGTTATTTGAGCTTGGGTATCCCGCATGTGTTGTATTAGGAGACCCTGCTTATTACTCCCGTTTTGGTTTTACCGCGGCAGAGTTACATCAGTTAAAGTGCCAGTGGGAAGTGCCTGAAGGGGCGTTCCAGGTTAAAGCATTAGCGGATGGTGTGCTTGATGGGCACGTTGGTTTAGTTGAGTACTGCGCGGAGTTTTCTGAGCTGTAAGCCAACATTGATAGAAACATAAGGCTATTGGCCTTTGTTTTTTCAGTAATTAATGCAGAAACACTCCCTTGGAATGTTTGAGATTGCGGTTAAAAAACTCTTTTTGTCCTTTTTTTGACCGTTTGAAGCGTCTAAGATGTTTTTTTGCAAATTATCTCTTGTCAGCGTGATAGCGTTTCGCTAGTATTGCTCGGCCTTCGATAAGGAGGTCGCTAGCCTTGTTCTGGAAGTTCTACTTTAGAGCGGCGCTGGCTCAACAATTTGGAACATAGGTGGAAAAATGTTTACAGTTCTACTTGTGATTTACCTGTTGGCAGCGGTTGGTGTAATCGGCCTAGTGTTGATTCAACAAGGTAAAGGCGCAGATATGGGAGCCTCATTCGGTGCAGGCGCATCAAACACAGTGTTTGGCGCAAGCGGCTCAGGTAACTTCCTAACCCGAATGACTGCAATTTTTGCAACAGTATTTTTCATCCTTAGCTTAGTGCTTGGTAACATGTCTACACATAAAACTGAGTCACAGTGGGTTGACCCAACACAAGGTCAAGTAATCCAGCAAGCTGATGATGCGAGTGAAATTCCAGCCCCTCAAGGCGACGAAATTCCTCAATAAGCTACTTTCTAGCTTTTAGATAGATTTAGCTGCCGAGATGGTGAAATTGGTAGACACGCTAGCATGAGGTGCTAGTGCCTTAGGTGTGAGGGTTCGAGTCCCTCTCTCGGCACCATTGATTTACAAACTTGTAAAACACCTTGGAGAGCGTATAATGCTCGACAAGTCGGACGCGGGGTGGAGCAGCTTGGTAGCTCGTCGGGCTCATAACCCGAAGGTCGTCGGTTCAAATCCGGCCCCCGCAACCAATCCTCATTAGGATGTGGCAAGTTTGCGCAGTAGTAATACTGCGAGTTAAGTGGCATCGAATTCACTTAACGTATCAGGGTCCAGCAACAAAAAACCCGACTTTCGGGTTTT
>NZ_AEVT01000103.1 GCF_000189275.1 Vibrio sinaloensis DSM 21326
CTGACCGCTGGCGACAAGATCCTTGATCTTGTTCTGAACTTTCGTGAACTCTTGCGCGCTGTTCAGGTGCCAGCTCGACACGCCATCCAGCATCGCAGAAGCTTTTTCCGGATCGGCTTTCAGCGCAGAGGTAATGTCCACCCAGTCCAGCGCAGAGAGCTGGTAGAAATGGACAATGTGGTCATGGGTGGTATGCGCCGCCAGAATAATATTACGGATATACTGCGCGTTGACGGGAACATCAATATTCAGCGCGCTTTCTGCCGCACGAACGGAGGGGATCGCGTGAGTTGTCGTACAAACGCCGCAAATACGCTGCACAATCATCCACGCATCGCGCGGATCGCGGTTCTTCACGATCTCTTCCATACCGCGCCACATGGTGCCGGACGCCCAAGCTTTGGATACGACGCCGTTCTCAATTTCGCAGTCAATGCGTAAATGACCCTCAATACGGGTTACCGGATCAATAGTAATTCTC
>NZ_AEVT01000102.1 GCF_000189275.1 Vibrio sinaloensis DSM 21326
TTGTCATGCTGTTAGCCAGCCTCTCCGTTCACGCCGCTTCCGTTTCCGCCAGAACATTACATTTTGGCACCTCTGCCACCTATGCGCCCTATGAGTTTGTCGATGCCGATAATAAAATTGTTGGTTTCGATATTGATGTCGCCAACGCGGTCTGCAAAGAGATGCAAGCGGAGTGCTCATTCACTAACCAGAGCTTTGATAGTCTGATCCCCAGCCTACGCTTCAAAAAGTTTGATGCGGTGATCGCCGGTATGGATATGACGCCCAAACGTGAGCAGCAGGTCTCCTTTAGCCAACCCTATTACGAAGGTCTATCGGCGGTAGTCGTCACGCGTAAAGGGGCTTATCACACTTTTGCCGATCTGAAAGGCAAAAAAGTCGGTCTGGAAAACGGTACAACGCATCAGCGCTATTTGCAGGATAAACAACAAGCTATCACGCCTGTCGCCTATGACAGCTATCTAAACGCCTTTACCGATCTGAAAAACAA
>NZ_AEVT01000101.1 GCF_000189275.1 Vibrio sinaloensis DSM 21326
TAAATTTTAAATCGATTCTCATTAAACGTTATTAATTACTGAACAGGCAATTCAACGATGAAGTAAAAGTCATTTCTAAACGTCCCTTCTTCGATTGATGAATTGTTGATGAGATAACTGAATTCCAAATTAAAATCATAACTGGAATTTCCTCTAGAGGAGCTTGTATCAATATTTATTGATTTATTGGTGACAAAACCATCTGACACAAGTGGTGTATTATTACATCCTGACGTGCATACAATATCTAATGGAATTGGTTGTGCTTTCGATGCAGAGTCAATCAGTTCATAGCTTCGGTCAGGAACATATAACTGTAGAGACTTTCCCATTACCCCATTGACGGTTACCTTCACATCGTTGTTCGAATATAAATTTCCAGAGGCATCGATTTCAGGATCAAGAACTAATGTTGAATTGTTTACGTCTACTGAGTCAATGAATGCAGGCATATGCGAGATGATTATATTCTGAGTCACCGGAATATCTCTGTACGTAAATGCTCCTGCACCATTTTTAAATCCATAGCTGTAAAGCACGGTCATCGTGCCAGTGTAGATACCTGCGGGCTTGCTTTTGAAATCAGCAATCAGGTTGGTAAACTTCACCATCGGCTGTATGTAGTTAAAAGGTTGTTTTGCTTCTGCCAAGATGACCTTCTTTGAGCCATAGCAGCGTTGAGCCGCCTTGGACACAACGGTGTAATTTGATGCGCTTAACTGCTCTGCATCACACAGTGTTGAATTTTGACTGTGGTTGGCACTGCTTTGCGAAGCGTGTGAATAATGTAACGCCCCACCTGCCGCACTCAACGAGACAATAGCCGAATCCCCGCCTTCGTTGGTAAGAGTCACAGATGTTGGAATGGTTGCGATGCCCGCCACCCACTCCTTACTGTAAGGCAAATTACCCATGGGTTCATAGCCTTGAGAGAGAACATAGCCTCTCTCTACTTTGGCATCGTCCCAATGGACAGTATCGCCTTTTATCGATCCAACAATACTTGTTGCTGCCAATGAACCGTAACTACTTACGCAGGCAACAAAGGCGATGATTGATGAGAGTTTACAAAGTGGCTTCATAGTCAAACGATCCGTCATTTGTCGAAAACTGTATATAGGCTTCATTATTAATATCATCTGGTTTGTCAATCGCAGTTTTTCGCCCAGGTAGAATGTAATAAACAGAGCTAAATTCACATTCGCGTTTCGAATTACACACTCTCGCCTCTAAGAATTTGTTGGTCTTGTTATTAATCTCTATTTTTTTACCTGCCAAAGATACCTCTGGTATACGGCTCGTTTGACCACTCGTTTCAAAAATTGAAAGAATGCCATAACCGTAGTTGATAGCGACTGTATTTTTCTTTTCGTTGACTGCGTTTGGTGAGAAACGAACTTTAAACACATCATCAGATGACAAGTTTTGCCCCCCATTAATACGATAGGCTGTCACCACGCGAGACTCCCCTACGCGTAAAATAAACTTTGCTTCCGAGAGCGTAATTTGCCATTCGTCTAAATTATCAGCTGTATACTCTTTCTCAACAATCTCTCCCGTATCCCCTACCTCTAACTCAAATATTTTTGTCGATATAAAGAGATCGTGGTCTTGATTGTTTGTCAGCACATAATCAATGCTAGGGCCTCTATCTGAGTATTCAACCAAAGATTCTATATCGAGTGAGTAAGCGTAAGTTGAGTAAAAAAACAATCCAATAATAAAAGTGAGCACTCGGTTCATATTGATTAATGATACGTTATTGTTGCGCATACTCTGTTTCCTCATTAATAATTTCTTCATATGCATTTCGTAGCGATAAAACGAGATCTTGATTATTTGCTTTAAATTGTTGAACAACATGCTGGCTCGCTTGTGATTTAGCAATGTATGCAACTTCAATGTCATTACTCATTGATTTAAATAATGCATCAGAGCCGAACGTCGCCTCTATATTGCTCTTAATCTCTCTATCAGTTGGTAAAATCACAGAGATCATAATGTAATCTTCTTCACCCATTGAAAATTCAGAGAGGGGGTCAGTTTCAGGAAAACAGTGACCATTTGCTCGACTTGTTGAGTTATCCACTTCCACAGAACACAGTGATTGATTGTTACTTAACAACATCAGCTCCCCCGAATGCTTAATGTTGTAAACACCTGGAGCGATTTCTTGAGCGTCATAGCATGTTTCACTAATGCACTTTGCAGATTCGACCAACTGGTTATTCCCCTCAGCAAGCTTAACCATATTGCTCGATACTCTGACCAAGTTTGGTTTTACGCGGCCAAATGAGCCTGGTAGCGAGAAATAATCAGCGACGACCAATGACTCTTCAGCCAGCAAGTAGTCGAGGCTATTTGGCATAAACTGATGCTCGTACTGAGTGTAAGGTTGCAGCCCAATTACGTAGTCTCCTGCCTTTTCACGCACGGTATTTTCACTGTAACCATTGTGGCTCAATCGGGAAGTACCAATGATATGGTCACTATTTTCTTCACCAGCATTGAGAACGTTCGGTTGCTCAACGATGTAGCTCTTTCGCGGATCCGACGTTAGAAAAATACCGTCAGGAGTAAAGACCTGAGTGTTACTGACGAACGCGTTGGTACTTAAGCTTTCTCTGTCTATGTCACCTCTATAATCAAGATCGACGTACTTATTCTTAAACGAGTCGGCAACATAAGCGCCTACATCCGTCTGCTCGCCTTCTTCAAGGTTAACGTGCACCGCCGCACTGTCGACAACGTCACCCGAATACTGAATTTCGTTACGACTGGTGGTATTTGTTTCTTGGAATGTATTGGAAGATTCAAAACCCCAATGGCGACTGAAAGGGATAGAAAGTTTGAGAGTGACAGAAAATTCATCGTTACTGTCCGATCTGAGAATAAAGCCCTCTTCCGACTCTGCTCTGTTGTAGCCACCGCCAACGGTCACTTCCCAGTCATTCGCCAGCGTATAACTAATCTCGCTGTTCGCTGAGATGTACTTATAACCGTTGTAACTAGAACTGCTTAGTACAGCGTTAAAGTAAGTTTGCGCATTCAACCTTGCAAAGTAATTCAAAGACAGCAAGCTTTCGTCTGCGCTACCGTGGATAAGCCTAGATGTAGACAAGCTAGAGCCATAAAAGCTCTTATGTTTCACTTGAGTATAACTAAGGTTGAACGCAATCCAGTTTAGGCCGGTGCTTAATTGGAAAGACGAGTCGTCATACACTTTCACTGCCCCGACAAGACTAAAGCTGTCTTGAATGTACTCAATGCCAGAGCCAATGCCATATCCCCGCTGATCAGTGACTAGCGCATACAAACCAAATCGCGTTGCGTCAATCATTGGGAAGGTATATTCACTTTCAAGGAATAGTGCATCGTCATAATAGTCTTCGACTACCGCTTCTTCTCCAACTTTTTTAGAGATCTCTTCTAGATTAGTAGGAACCTCCCGATCAACGTATGACAAGGTAACACTCACGTTTTCATCGGTCTTGCCACTGACAAAGTTGTAGACTTGCGTGTTATAGGTGGAAACGACCTCACTGCCTTCTCTAATTTCGATTGCGACCTCATAGACGCCTCTCGGTAAACTGGAATATGGCACCTTAGTGAAACCAGAATTGACGTTTTTAGACAGAACCAAGCGATCATCTTTATAAATACGCATGGTGCCATTGACAGGTGAAAACGCATTCAATGCCCTGCCATTATCTGCTTTATCCAGACGCAAACTGTCTGACGTAGATAAGGCTATTGAGTAGGTTTCACTGTCTAACGTTGTAGATGGAAATAGGCCAAATGATGGAGTCTGCCGCGCACCATCTCTAGCATAATCGGTAACAAGGTAATACCCCGGCTGGTCCAGCCGATAACTGACATTTGAAAGCTCCGATTGTTCGGAGATTTCATACTCTGCACTCAGATAGCCATAGCGCAGGCCCAGTACCGACTCACCGTAAACAAATGACTCGGTGCTTGTCTCGGAATCGTAGGAAGTGTCCAGCTTTATCGAGTTAATTAATGCGTTTTGCTCCGAAACGCCATCGTCATAACGGCCGGCAGTGTGAACCTCCTCAAGCCCTTTCGGATGAACGAGTACTTTAGCGCGCTTGGTGGAATAATCGTAAATCAGCGCAATATCATCTGGCATAAATACGCATTGCTCGTAAGTTAGTCCTTTACATGCATCCTCATAAGTCACTCCTTTCTGTAGATTCGATACAAGGCTATCGATGTAAGTGGGTTTCACTTTTCCTTTAAGAAACTCCGTTAATTGCTTTGCGCCGCTAGTGTCTAGCTTGTACTGCTCGAAACTTAGAATTGTCGAAATACTGGCTTCGTCACCATCAAAACTGACTATCGTATTGGTAGGTTGCGCAACAAAGAAAGATTCAAACCCTTCCGGAATACTGGCCGATGCTGGGAAGGTGAGAAAAAGGCTCGCCGCGAGAGTGGCATAGGTAAACTTCACAATAATGACCTAACTAACTTGTTATATGACAGAATGTTCAACGATGACGTCGACAGCTATGTTGATATCGTCACCCGCGGTAAGCTCAGTAGCCCAGCCACTTTTCGATTGCACCGCCAGTGACACCTTCTGTTGGTTTTTTGCTTCTGAAGCAATGTTTCCGTTGAGCAAAGTGTCGATATCGCTCACGGCTTGAGACTGACCACCCAGCGAAAACTGAGTTACGGAAAATGTCCAATCGACATCAGTAAGAACACCAAACGCATCTCTGGCCTCCAACTTGATCGCTTCTCTGGTAACAATTCTGTCGTCCTCCGTATTGCCAGCTAGTTCAACAGAAACGGGTAATGCCATACCATCCTCACCTGTGATTTCAGGAGGGAGAGCCATCAGGTCAATGACCGTTTCAACTTGAACAACAAAAGGCTTATAGCTGGTATGAAATAAGGAAGCATACGCTGGAGAAGAAGTACCCAATACGCTAATCATTATCGAGCCGATATTGGCTAGCGCTAAGATCCATGTTTTCATTTTATCTACCTAATACAAATACTACTGACCCTGTAAGCAAGGAATAAATTCTGTTTTGAAAAATACTGCCAATCAATCGCAGTATTGACGGCATATTCGAAATGCTTGTGGATTACGGGTAGCAAAGCTTAAGAGAGCTGCGTAATTTAAGATAATCATTAAAGTTCATTTAAGTTAAGTTAAGCAGTGAACAAATGATTAAACGTCAATGGCTTTAATGATGATTACGTGAACGATAATCTTGAATTTAATCGCACTGAGTCTAGTGAAGGCGTACTGTTTCAGGCAATAGGAGACTAATAACAAATTTAGTCTTTAAGTAGGAGGGTTAATATTTTTGTGAAACAGTTATACTTAAAACTCTCTGCACAAATAAATCAAAGTACATCTTAATAAAAACCTAACAGGCACTTTTATTAGTACCTGCTAGGTTGAACGCATTAGCGCTAATTATGAAGCGACAGCTGCCAACTCGAGCTGAACCGTAGCAGAGATTCGGTCACCGGCTGCGAAGGATGTATCTGAATCTGCTTCATAGATCACATCAACAACCTTTGACTGATTTTTAGCAAGGTCAATTTTCGTACTGCCTGATGTTACGTCTTGGCCATCTACCAGTACCGACTCGCCTGTCGTATTCGTTGTGGTGCCGTCAATTGCGAACTTAGTATCCACCAAGGTAATTTCTACTTTGGGGTGAGAATTATGGATATTCTTCACCGTCATACTACCTGGGTTGCTGGTGATAAAGGCTTGGTCACCTGCACTGGCTTTTAGTGTACCGCTTGTTATATTGGTAATTTCAACATCAGTACCATTAGACGAGCCGGATACAAAACCGACAAAATCGATAATTGCACTCCCAGGTGTTGCGTGAGCCATACCCATGCCGGTCGTCATTCCAATAAATAGTGCTAACTTTGCAATGTTTGTTGCTTTCATTTATTTTTCTCTAGTTTATGAGTGATAAGTTATATACCAAGTTTTCTTTGGTCCAAAGTAATTTATTAAAGCCGCATTATAAAATCTACTATTTAAATATTAATTAA
>NZ_AEVT01000100.1 GCF_000189275.1 Vibrio sinaloensis DSM 21326
TTTTTTATGGGGCTGTTAAAGAATCACGGTTTTGTTGCCATAGACAAACACGTGATCGTTTAGCACTTTGTTTAATGCTTTACTCAACACGTTCTTCTCGACGTCTCGACCAGCTTGCGCCATGTCTTGAGCATTAAAGTTATGGTCTACAGGAATAACGTCTTGCTTGATGATTGGCCCTTCATCTAGGTCGTTCGTCACAAAGTGAGCGGTTGCACCAATGATCTTAACGCCACGCTCATAGGCTTGCTGGTACGGTTTTGCGCCAATAAATGCAGGTAAGAAACTATGGTGAATATTAATGATCTTGTGGTGATACTTTTCGACGAAAGAGGGGGTAAGTACGCGCATGTATTTAGCCAGCACTAAGTAATCCGCTTGATACTGGTCGATCACCTGGAGCATTTTTTGCTCATGCTCTTCTCGGTTAAGGCCTTCGTGCGACACATGGTGATACGGGATATCAAATTTTTCGGTCAAGCTTTGCAGAGTGTCGTAGTTACCCACAACAGCGGCGATGTCGACATCTAAACTACCGTCGTAGTTTTTCATTAGGATATCACCGATACAGTGTGCTTCTTTCGTCACAAGAATAACGATACGTTTGCGATTGGATCCAATCAGCTTGCGCTTAGCACCTTGTGGAAGGGCTTGGTCGAGATCCGCCAAAAAGGTTTCATCATTGAAGTAGCCTTCTAGCTCGGTACGCATAAAGAAGTGGCCGCTTGTATTATCCACGAACTCATTGTTGTGAATGATGTTGAGTTGATGCTTGTAACAAATGTTGGTGATCTTCGAAATAAGACCTGGCGCATCAGTGCAGTGCGTTAGCAGAGTTTTCTTTTCCATTTAGTTGGTACTTCCGTGAATTATTTTTTTTGTATTCTGAAATTTTTACAGGGCTTCGAACGGTGAAGTAACCCGCATTATCAAAGCTACAATTAAACTAATATCAAGTTGGTTTCAACAAATAATCTGAGTAAATCGTTTAGCTGGTGGTATTCGAGCTGATTTATCTCGCATGAGCACCATTGACGGTGAAGAACTCGGGGACTTGTTGAATATTCTCTCCTCATACGAGTGCCTTAAGGTGGTATTTATGGATAAAGAGCTGTTAGCCCGTAAGTTGTATTCAGAGAGGGTAAGTGCCCTAATCGGCGAGCATGAACTCAATGAGCAGCTACTGGACCAAATGTGGGAAAACAAAGCGTCTCCGAGCGAGGCTGCCAAAGCCATGATGGATACACCAAATGACTTTTCTGGCCCTCCGTGGCTATCGCGTTACCTCAATCGTCGTTAATTCACCTAGACTATCTTGTGCGCGAGCCCATTCGGATTCGCGCCTTTGCTTTAAAACTGCCATAATTCCTCTCCATTTATTCTTAATTCAAAACTGGCGATGATTGCTAAAACCTTTTCTTCGGATGGTGCTTTGGGTAAAGCGATACCCGGATTTCAGCCGCGACAGGCTCAACTAGACATGGCTGAAGCGGTGCAGCAAACCATTAAGCAAGATGGGCAGTTGGTGGTGGAAGCAGGCACGGGAACGGGTAAAACCTTCGCTTATTTAGTTCCAGCATTGCTCAGTGGCAAGAAAGTCATTATCAGCACTGGCTCGAAGAACCTCCAAGAGCAGCTATTCCATCGAGACTTGCCTTTAATGGTCAGCGCATTGGGCTTTTACGGCCAAGTTGCGTTACTGAAAGGGCGCTCTAACTATTTGTGTTTGGATCGACTTAGCCGCCAGATGGTCGAAAGTCACAGTCACACGGCAGACCCGACTTTGCTAAGCCAGTTGGTAAAAGTGCGTTCATGGGCCAGTGAAACCAAAACTGGGGATTTGGGTGATTGTGACGCTATTGCTGAAGACAGTATGGTGATCCCGACTATCACATCAACCAATGATAATTGTTTGGGTAAAGAATGCCCGAGTTACAAAGATTGTTTCGTACTCAAAGCGCGACAAAAAGCGATGGACTCAGATGTCGTCGTCGTCAACCACCATTTATTCCTTGCTGATTTATCGATCAAGGAGACAGGGTTTGGCGAGCTAATACCGGAAGCTGACGTGTTTATTTTCGATGAGGCTCATCAGCTTCCCGACATCGCGAGTCAATACTTTGGCCAGTCATTGTCGAGTCGTCAGATCCAAGAGCTATGTAAAGACATCGAAATTGGTTATCGCACAGAAGCAAAAGACATGCGCCAGTTACAAAAAGCGGGCGAGAAACTGCTGCAGATTGCGATGGATTTACGCATTTTACTTGGTGAGCCCGGTTTTCGAGGTAACTGGCGAGAAGCGATTCAATCTCCCGCGATTGCGAGAGAAATGGAACGTTTAAGTGAAGCGCTCGATTTTGTACTCGAGGTGTTGAGGTTGGCGCTCGGCCGCAGCCAGTTGCTTGATAGTGCATTTGAGAGAGCGAACACGCTTCAGGCTCGTCTGACTCGTATTTGTGAAGTGTCTATCACAGGTTACTCATATTGGTACGATACGACACCGCGTCATTTCAGTTTACACATTACGCCTTTGTCTGTGTCGGACAAATTCCATGAACAAATTGAGCTCAAGCAAGGGGCATGGATTTTTACCTCTGCAACTTTAGCTGTGAATGAAGATTTTGGTCACTTTACCTCTAGGCTTGGCTTAAAACCCGCGCGACAGTTTTCACTGCCGAGCCCTTTCGATTATCAAAATCAGGCGCGCTTGTGTGTTCCTCGTTATCTTCCGGAGCCTAACAGCCCAGGCCTTGCTGACAAGCTAGTACGTATGTTAGCGCCCGTCATTGAGCAAAACCAAGGGCGGTGTTTCTTCTTGTGTACTTCTCATAGCATGATGAGAGAGCTAGGAGAAAGATTTCGCGAAACCCTAACCATACCGGTCCTGATGCAAGGGGAAACCAGTAAGCAAAAAACGCTAGCGGAGTTTATGGAACTAGGCAATGCCTTGCTAGTGGCGACCGGAGCGTTTTGGGAAGGGATAGACGTTAGAGGTGATACACTCAGCTGTGTTATCATCGACAAATTACCATTTACTGCCCCAGATGATCCGTTGCTTAAAGCGCGTATCGAAGATTGCCAGCTTAAAGGTGGTGACCCATTTGCTCAGGTTCAGATACCGGATGCAGTTATCACGCTCAAGCAAGGGGTGGGACGTTTGATTCGAGATAAAAATGACAAAGGTGCATTGATCATTTGTGATAACCGATTGGTGACGCGCGATTACGGCGGTGTATTTCTCGCCAGTTTGCCACCGATCCCAAGAACACGTGATCTGCAACGAGTGCAAAACTTTCTCGAACAGATTTCAGCAACAACCAACGATTAATTAGAGATTTCAATGAGTGCAAAAATTCTTGCCCTAGATACAGCGACGGAAAACTGTTCTGTAGCGCTACAAGTCGATGACAAAGTATATGTACGTAGTGAAGTGGCGCCGAGAGACCATACTAAGAAGATTCTACCAATGGTAGACGAAGTGCTAAAAGAAGCAGGCTTGACGCTCGCCGATCTCGACGCACTGGCATTTGGCCGTGGTCCGGGTAGCTTTACTGGCGTACGAATTGGCATTGGTATTGCACAAGGATTAGCATTTGGTGCGGATCTGCCAATGATTGGCGTGTCCACTTTAGAAGCAATGGCTCAAGGCAGCTACAGAAAGCAAGGCACAGAGCACGTCGCTTGTGCGATAGATGCCCGTATGAGTGAAATTTACTGGGGCCGTTTTGCTCGTCAAGAAGATGGCACATGGACGTCTGTTGACGCTGAATGTGTGATCCCACCTGCTGTGCTGGCTGAGCAATGCCCGAGCGATGAGCGTGAGTGGTGCACGGCGGGTACGGGTTGGGAAGCGTACCAAGAGGAGCTGGCACAACTTAAGCTAACCCGTAAACAAGGAGAGATTTTGTTTCCTGATGCAGAAGACATTGTCTACTTGGCACAGTTTGAATTCGCCAAAGGTAATACGGTTGATGCTGAGGAGGCGAGCCCAACTTATTTGCGTGATACCGTTGCTTGGAAAAAGCTACCAGGCCGCGAGTAATCGACTAACGTGCACGAGTACTAAAGGAACTAACGGATAGTATGGTATCAATTAACGGTTTACCTCCTTCGCTCCCGGGCCCTAATAAAGCCAATAAAGCGGGAAAGAAAAACGAGGTTAACAAAGATAAAAACCCCGTAGGCCAGCCGACCAAAGTGGCCAACGCGGTTGCGCATACTATTCGTCACGTGAGCGAGTCCGAAGTGCACAAGGCTCAGATTCAATATGATCTTCCGGAAGGTCGTAGCCGTAAAGCGATGGAAGAATATATGAATGTTATGCACCAAGCAAAGCGTGATGAACTATCACAGATGTTGGGTGTCGATATTTATATCTAGTGTTTTCAGAGGTTTGTTGTTGATGATGACTTTTAATCCTTCGTTTAAATTACTTGCTTTACCACTGTTGCTAATTCTCAGCGCATGCAGCTCATTGCCTGAGGAACTTAAGTCGGACAATCCTCAACTGGTGACTGAGTATGAAACTTGGAAGTCAGATAAGACGGGCGACTATTCCGTGCGGCTGGGGGGAGTAATTGCGAAAGTCACCAATTTAGAAAACAGCACTCGCGTCGAAGTGGTTAACTTGCCGATCAGTAAAAGCGGTAAGCCCGATATTAATCAAGAGCCGGATGGGCGTTTTATCGGGTATATCCAAGGGTTTGCCGACCCAGTCAAACTATCCGAAGGTCGCCTAATTACCCTGTTAGGTGAGGGTATTGAACCAGAGAATGGCAAAGTTGGAGAGTTCGATTACTCGTTTCCGGTGATGAAGGTCGAAGGCTTTTATTTATGGCGTATCGAAGAAACCGTCAGAATGCATGATGTAGACAGCTATATGTATCCGTGTCGAAGTCTATATTGCCGAGACATTCGCTATGGTACGCGTCAGGGTAAAGTGATTCAGGAAGTGAAATGACCTTCAACGAGCATCAGTATAGTATCGACTCTGGTCAAATCGCGACGATAGAATATGGAAACCCTCAAACGGCCGAAATTTCGGTCGTTTTTTTACATGGCTGGTTAGATAACGCTGCGAGTTTCTCCTCTTTAATGCAACATATTAGCGCACTCGCTCCACAGTGGCATCTGTGCGCAATCGATTTACCGGGGCATGGTTTATCGAGCCATAAAAATGGGTCGAATTTCTATCCATTTCATGACTATTTAGACGATGTTTACCAACTTTTGGCTAACTTATCACCAAACAGGTTAGTGTTAGTAGGGCATTCTCTTGGTGCATTGATTGCAAGTTGCTATAGTGCCGCCTTTCCTGAGCAAATCAGTGGATTGGTTCAGATAGAAGGGTATGGTCCAATGGCGGAATCAGAGCAAAACTCGCTCACTCGATTGAGGGAAGGGGTTATTAGCCGCCAGAGAATCAGAAAAAAGCCGCAGCGTGCCATAGCGTCCATTCAAGATGCTATAGAGAGGCGCTCCAAGGTTAATGAGATAGAGCCAACGCTAATTGCCCCGATTGTTGAACGAGGTTTAGTGAAACATGAATCGCAATGGTACTGGCGCCATGATGTTAAGTTACAAAGCTCGTCTTTGTATCGAATGTCATTAGAACACGCACGTCTTATTCGCCAACACATCGTTTGCCCGCAACTTGTTGTACTTGGGCACGATGGTTTTTCACATTTGCATCGCTTTCAACAAGATGCTTCACCTTCAACCGACTTTCAGTTTGTAGATGGTGGACATCATTGTCACCTGCAATCCCCTTCTAGAGTAGCTAGTCTAATTTTTGGCTTAGTTAACAAAATTTAAACAAGTGTTTGAGTCTTACGTGCTCAAGCGCTTTGCCTGTGCTGTAATAGCGAGTGATAAAAACAACAGCATTTCGTCGGCATCAGCCAGATCTTTTCGAGGAGTATTATCGTGGATAAACCTTGGCTATCACGTTATCCAAGCGATGTGCCAGAGCACATTAACCCAGACCAATATCCATCTTTGGTCGAGATGTTTGAGCAGTCAGTTCAGAAGTATGCTGACCAGCCTGCATTCACCAACATGGGGTCGGTAATGACCTTCCGTAAATTGGAAGAGCGTAGCCGTGCTTTTGCTGCTTACTTACAGAATGATTTGAAGCTACAAAAGGGCGATCGTGTCGCTTTGATGATGCCAAACTTGCTGCAATATCCGGTCGCACTATTTGGTGTACTTCGTGCGGGTTTAATTGCGGTTAACGTTAACCCTCTCTATACCCCGCGAGAGCTTGAGCATCAGTTGAATGACTCAGGAGCGAAAGCGATTGTTATCGTTTCCAACTTTGCCAACACATTAGAGCAAATCGTTGATAATACGCCCGTTAAGCACGTGGTGTTGACCAGCTTAGGCCAAATGTTGCCTCGCGCGAAAGGCACGATTGTTGACTTTGTAGTGAAGTATGTAAAAGGCATGGTGCCTAAATACGATCTTCCAGGTGCGATTTCGATGCGTAAAGCACTGCACATGGGTCGCCGTTTGCAATATGTTAAGCCATTTATGTCTGGGGATGATATCGCCTTCCTACAATACACAGGTGGTACCACTGGGGTTGCCAAAGGGGCGATTCTTACCCATCGAAATATGATCGCGAACATCATGCAAGCCAAAGGCATGTATGGTCCGGTTCTAGAAGAAGGGCGCGAAGTTGTCGTTACTGCTTTGCCTCTGTATCACGTTTTTGCCTTAACCGTGAACTGTTTATTGTTCATCGAAATGGGTGGTAAAAACCTATTGATCACTAACCCAAGAGATATCCCAGGCTTCATTAAGGAGCTGAAAACGTGCCCATTTACGGCGATCACTGGGGTAAACACTCTGTTCAATGCTTTAGTCAACAATGAAGACTTCCATGAACTCGACTTCAGTCGTTTGAAGCTATCTGTTGGTGGTGGTATGGCAGTGCAACGTGCGGTTGCTGAACAGTGGAAGAAAACAACGGGTGTGCATTTACTTGAGGGTTACGGCTTAACAGAGTGTTCTCCATTGGTAACCGTAAACCCTTATGACCTTACTGAGTATACGGGGGCTATCGGTTTGCCTGTTCCTTCAACAGAAGTACGCATTGTTGATGATGAAGGCAATCCAGTGGCGAATACTGAAGTGGGTGAGCTTCAGGTGCGTGGTCCGCAAGTGATGCAAGGTTACTGGCAGCGTCCAGAAGCAACCAAAGAGGTGATCAACGGTGAAGGTTGGTTGTCTACAGGCGACATCGTTAAGTTTGACGAAGAAGGCTTGATCCACATTGTTGACCGTAAGAAAGATATGATTTTAGTGTCTGGCTTTAACGTTTACCCGAATGAAATCGAAGATGTTGTTGCCTTGCATGGTAAGGTGCTGGAAGTGGCCGCCATTGGCCAGCCGCATGAAGTTTCTGGTGAGCTAGTTAAAATCTACGTTGTGAAACGCGACCCTAGCTTGACCAAAGACGAAGTGATTGCTCACTGTCGACAGCACTTAACGGGATATAAAGTCCCTAAACTGGTCGAGTTTAAAGAAGATCTACCAAAAACGAATGTTGGTAAGATCTTGCGCCGAGTGCTACGTGAAGAGAATGACGCCAAGTTGGCGCAAGCGCAACAAAGCTAATCAAGCAGAGCTGCAAGATTGATGATAAAATGCCGACCATAACCCGTCGGCATTTTTGTTTTCCGATATTTTAATACCAATCTAAATAAGTACTTACTTTACCAGCTTGCACGGTTGGCAATTGCTTATCTAGATTGGTATCTACTTATAGTGAGAAGTGAGTGAACTACCAGATCGTAACCCAAACTTCAGAGTTAGTTGCTGTATGTAAACAAGCCAGAGAATCCGATGTTGTCATGTTGGATACCGAGTTTGTTCGCACCCGAACCTTCTATCCGCAATTAGGTTTGATTCAACTTTTTGATGGCGAACACCTGTCTTTGATTGATCCTACTGAGCTTGAAGACATGACGGCATTTGTACAACTGCTTCAAGACACGTCAGTGCTCAAGGTACTGCACGCCTGTGGCGAGGATCTGGAAGTGTTTCATAACAGTTTTGGGTGTTTGCCTTATCCCATGGTAGATACCCAGCTCATGGCGGCGTTTCTTGGTCATGGGTTATCAACCGGTTTCGCGGCATTGGTCGATCACTATTTACAAGTCGAGCTGGATAAGAGTGAGTCTCGTACCGATTGGCTTGCGAGGCCTCTTACAGACAAGCAGCTCGACTATGCCGCAGCAGATGTCTTTTACTTATGGCCACTTTATGAAAAGCTACTTGCTGCGGTCACTGAAGCAGGCTGGTGGGAAGCTGCTCAACAAGAGAGTGATTTACTAGCAAGTAAGAGAATTAAGAATGTTGACCCAGAACTGGCTTATTTGGACGTTAAAGGCGCATGGCAGCTTAAACCTCGTGAGCTTGCTGTATTAAAGCCTCTGGCAACATGGCGCTATAAGGAAGCGGTTCGTCGCGACCTTGCGTTAAACTTCATCTTTAAAGAGAACGATTTGTTAACCGTCGCACGTTTGGGGTTACAAAACCGCCAACGCATGGAGCAAGAAGGCATGGACGTTCGCTCAGTACAACGTCATGCAACACGAATCATTGCTATCGTAAAGTCAGCAAGTGGCACTTCTCCAGAAGATTACCCTGAGAAAATTGAGCGTCTTATGGACATGACGGGTTATAAACAGAAGTTTAAAGTGCTTAAGGATGAGGTAAAACATGCCGCGCAAACTTCTGGGCTTGCGACGGAATTTATCGCTTCGAAGAAACAACTCAATCAGTTCATTAGCTGGGTGTGGAAAAAAGACCGAGATCCGGCCAAGTTGCCAGATGTTATGCAAGGTTGGCGCTTAGAGCTGGTGGGTGAGAAACTGAATAAGTTAATCTAAAGAGAGAGCTCCTAAATGGAGCTCTTTTTCTTATTTATCAGAGCATAAAAAAGGCTTCCGAATTGGAAGCCTTTTCTCTATTGCGTCTACTTAACCAGCAAGAACATCAGTAGCAACTTTGTAGCTTGGGTCTTCTTTTACGTTGATTTCGACCAAACTACCCGCTTTATCGAGTAACTTACGGCAATCTGGGCTTAGGTGACGTAAATGCAGAGTCTTACCTTGAGCAGAGTAGCGCTCAGCCAATGTTTCAATTGCTTCTATAGCTGAATGATCAGTAACGCGTGAATCTGCGAAATCGACAATCACATCTACAGGGTCATTGTGCGCATCAAAGATTTCTAAGAAGTTTGCTACAGAGCCAAAGAAAACTGGGCCGTGAATCTTGTATTCTTTTGAACCTTCAGCATTAATGCTGGTATCTGCGTAGATGTGCTTAGCATGTTGCCATGCAAACATCAGTGCAGACGCAATGACGCCAACGAACACGGCAATAGCGAGGTCAGTCAGTACTGTAACGACGGTCACTAGAACGATAACGAAGAAGTCTTGCTTAGGAACTCGACGAGCAAGTTTGAACGTCGCCCATTCGAAAGTACCAATCACGACCATGAACATCACACCGACAAGTGCAGCAAGCGGGATCATTTCAATCAGTGATGAAGCGAACAGGATAAACATGAGAAGGGCAACTGCAGCAACGATACCTGACAGACGACCACGACCACCTGAGTTTACGTTGATCATTGATTGACCAATCATCGCACAACCACCCATAGCGCCAAAGACTGAACACGTCATGTTAGCCATGCCTTGACCAATACATTCACGGTTAGATTGACCGCGGGTATTGGTCATTTCATCAAGTACAGTCAACGTCAGTAGTGACTCAATCAAACCGATAGCCGCAAGAATAATTGCGTATGGCAAAATGATCTGGAAAGTTTCTAATGTAAACGGAACTGTTGGGATAGAGAAGGTTGGTAGTGAACCTGCGAGAGTTGCCGCTTCGTCTCCAGACATCGTACGCAAGAAGTCAACAACAGTACGAGTTTCAAGGTCCAGACCAACAACCAATGCCGTTACGGTAACGATAGCCACAAGAGAAGAAGGTACTGCTGTAGTGAACTTAGGCAAGAAGTGAATAATCGCCATCGTCAGTGCAACCAGACCTAGCATCAACATCATTTGATCGGTTGGCAGCCAAGTCAGTGCACCCGATAGATCCGGAGCTTTAAACTGACCAAGCTGAGCTAGGAAGATAACAATCGCTAAGCCGTTGACAAAACCAATCATAACCGGGTGCGGTACGATACGGATGAATTTACCTAGCTTAAAGATACCTGCGGCAATTTGCAGGATACCTGCCAGCATGATCGCAGCAAATAGGTACTGTACGCCGTGAGTTGCAACCAGAGAGACCATAACAACAGCCATTGCCCCTGTCGCACCAGAGATCATGCCAGGACGACCACCGAAGATAGAGGTAATAAGACCAACGATAAAGGCTGCATATAGGCCAACCATAGGGTCAACGCCGGCCACGAAAGCGAAGGCTACGGCTTCAGGAACAAGGGCTAACGCTACGGTTAGACCAGAAAGCACATCGTTTTTGACCGAGTGCTTAGAAAATTGTGGGAATTCAAACATGCTTGCTCAGTTTTGCTAAGTGTTTACGTACAGTCTGAATAAAGCTTTAGGGAGCACTAGGTAAAATGCAATGTAAAAGAGCAGAGTGTCTAAAGCTTTTTACTCTTCAGAGTGCCAGCGCATAGCCAACGCTCTCATCTTGAGTAGTATTCAGTTCGAATCGGCGAATGCTACCGAAAAGTGTGATTAAGTTCAATAATGAACCAAATATTGACCAATATTTGTGATAAATAAATGACCAATTTGTTGTTTGGCTGTTTGCTAGACAAAAAAACAGCTCCTATTAAGGAGCTGTTTTTATCAAGCGTCTGATTTAGAAGCTTTGCGGCTTCGCCATCGCAGCACCAGCTTGGTTGCGAGCAACTTGGCTGCCAGCCCCTTTAGCTTGGTATCGTTCAGTACGAAGTGGTGCAGCATTCACAGTGATTTCTTTCAACTCTGAAGTACCTGGCGCTTTAGCCATTGGTGCTGATGCGTGACCTTTCACGGTTGGAACGATGATTTCAGAACTTGGTTCTTCCGTCTTTTGTTCAACAACTGGTTGTTCAGCGATAACTGGCTGTTCAACTACTTTAGGTGCCGAATCTGCTTTAGGCTCAGCCACGGTTTCTACTACCGCTTCTACGGTCTCAGCAACAATAGGTGCTTCAACTACCGCTTCTGGTTCAGCAGCGACGAGTGCCTCAACCACGTCAGTCTGCACTGGCGTTTTAACTTCGGCTTCGGCGATTACCGATTGCTCGCGACGAACAATGACTTTACCCATTGCCATCTCAGGGCAAGCGAAACCACCTAGAGCTACGCTTACTTCAACACTGTCGCTTACTTTGTCCGTTTTCTTCGGTTTAGGCGCTGGCTTAGTAATGCCGTAACTTGGCATCACTTTACCCATAGCCATCTCAGGAGAGGCGACACCACCTTTACGCAAACGGAACGGGTTAGGACGACGATCGCGACCGCGACGACGACGTTGTCCGCTCGCACGTAAGTGACGTGGAGAACGACGATTACGACGTTGCTTAGGCTGTTCTGCCGTTTCTTCGGCTTCAGTTTCAACGACTTGCTCTGCAACGGCTTCTGCTTTTGCTTCTACCGCTACTTGTTTCGCTTCTTCATCCGCTTTCGCTTGAGCCGCTTGGTCTTTTACACGAACCTGTTTAGAAAGCTTGCGACGCTGACGACGCTCCTTCACTTTAGCCGCTTTCTCTTCTGAGCGATTTGGCTTTTCAGCTTTCTGCGCTTCAGAAGCGAGTTTTAGACCTTCCTCTGCTACTTTGCTATTCGTTTTCGCATCATCACGCTTGTTACGACGGTCTTGCTTAGGCTTACGATTCTGCTGTTTGCGCTCGTTTGCCTTATTGTCGTTAGTTGAGTCGTCACGAGCTGGTTTGCGTCTGTTATCGCGCTTGTCGTTACGAGCCTCTTTATTTTCACGATTATCCTTACGGTTATCGTTACGATTGTCTCGAGAGTTGCGACGACGGTTGTCGTTACGGCCGCGACGATTGCGGTTGTTGCGTTGACCATCTTTCTTGTCAGACTGCGTCTTCTTCTCTTCAACTTTTTCTTCTTCAGTTGAAGAACCGAACAAGAAGCTACCCAGTGCTTTAAAGAATCGGCTAACTAAACCAGGCTGAGATTCTTCAACTTTCTCCGCTTTCTTCTCTGTCGCTTTTGGCGCAGGTTTAGGCGGCGTTGGTGCAGACTCAGATGGTGCAGCAAAACCTTTTAGTACAGGCTCTTCGAGTTTCTTAGGCTTAGCCTCAGCTTCAGGCGCTTCACGGCCTTCTGCTTCTTTCATTGCTTCCAACTTCTTAGGAAGTAGGTAGGACAACAAGTCGAACTCTTCACCTTCACGAACACGAATAACATCGAAATGCGGTGTTTCCATATCCGAGTTAGGTACAACCGTGATCTTCACTTCTTGGATTCGTTCAATGTGGTTAACTGAACGACGCTTTTCGTTAAGTAGGTAAGATGCGATAGGTACCGGTACGACGGCGAGCACTTGCGCAGTGTTGTCTTTCAACGCTTCTTCTTCGATAAGACGAAGAACGGATAGCGCGAGTGATTCGTTATCACGAACCACGCCCGTACCTGAACAGCGAGGACAAATGTGGTGACTTGCTTCTGCTAGAGAAGGGCTCAGTCTCTGACGCGACATTTCTAGTAAGCCAAAGCGAGAAATGCGGCCAATTTGCACACGAGCACGATCCATGCGAACAGCGTCACGCAAGCGATTTTCAACTTCACGTTGGTGACGAACTGGTGTCATATCGATAAAGTCGATAACGACAAGACCACCTAGGTCACGCAAACGCAGTTGGCGAGCGATCTCATCAGCGGCTTCCAAGTTAGTGTTCAGCGCTGTTTCTTCGATATCGCCGCCCTTGGTTGCACGAGCCGAGTTGATATCGATAGATGTCAGTGCTTCTGTAGGGTCAATTACAATTGAACCACCAGAAGGAAGACGGACTTCGCGTTGGAAAGCAGACTCGATCTGGCTTTCAATTTGGTAGTGACTAAATAGCGGTACTTCACCGTCGTATTTCTTCACACGGTTGACGAAATCTGGACGTACTAAACGGATGTGTTCTAGAGCACGCTCATAAATCGTGTTGCTGTCGATAAGGATTTCACCGATATCACGACGTAGGTAGTCGCGAATCGCGCGAACAATCACATTACTTTCTTGATGGATCAAGAAAGGTGCAGCGTTGGAGTCAGAAGCTTGTTTGATAGCGCCCCAGTGGTTCAGAAGTACGTTTAAATCCCACTCTAGCTCTTCAGCACTCTTACCAACACCCGCGGTACGAACAATTAGTCCCATGCCTTGTGGCAGTTCTAATGTGCTCAATGCGGCTTTAAGTTGTGTGCGCTCATCACCTTCGATTCGGCGAGAAATACCGCCTGCACGAGGGTTGTTTGGCATAAGAACAAGGTAACTACCTGCAAGTGAAATAAACGTGGTAAGTGCAGCGCCTTTGCTGCCACGTTCTTCTTTCTCAACTTGAACAATTACTTCTTGGCCTTCTGTTAGCACTTCTTTAATGCTAGGACGGCCTTGGTAAGTGTAACCTTCAGGAAAGTATTCGCGGGCAATTTCTTTAAGAGGGAGGAAACCGTGTCTCTCTGCACCATAGTCGACGAAAGCTGCTTCCAGACTAGGTTCGATGCGGGTGATACGTCCTTTGTAGATATTCGCTTTTTTAGATTCATGACCTGGACTTTCGATATCTAGATCGAAAAGTCGCTGGCCATCAACCAAAGCGACACGCAACTCTTCTTTTTGAGTTGCGTTGATTAACATTCTTTTCATTGATAAATCTCGTTGTCATTTTTTTATAGTTCTTGTTGCCGTGTTTCTCTATCACGGTGCCTGATCCCATGGCTTGATTTGTTGCAGCCTCCCGGCTGGAGGGATGCTCTGGGGCACTTCAGCCTCACAAACTCGTACTTGCTTGTGAGCCGCATGTAGGCGGTAAATACTCAACGTGATTGAGTTATGAGTAGGGCAACAAGATATGCTAATTCCGAAAACGTCTTACGCCGTGTGCGGCATTTTGGTAAATTAGCGAGCTACTCACTTAACTTGCTTTAAAATGATTGGGTTTGATTAAAATGCAACCGAATCCTTTATTGCAGGTGTGAACTATAGCAGTACCCAATAAAGTCAGCAATCTGCTTTATAATAAAACGCTAAAAAAGCTGAATTTATTTTTTATAAGTAGTTGTTTTAGATGATTAATTCTAGTGAATTTTGAAAAATGTAATAAAGTTGGTGGATTTTTATTCGTAGTAGGATTCGAATTCATTCTAATCGAGTAAATTTCCAATTTGTTGCCAAGAAAATGTGAATCTGCGCAACTTTGAATGATAGAATAGCCGCATGAGCGAAATTAGAACAAAAGTCCAGTTTGTCGATATAGATGACGACATGGCCGGTCAGCGCATCGATAACTTTTTGCGCAACCAGTTGAAAAGTATTCCGAAAAGCATGGTCTATCGTATCTTGCGTAAGGGAGAAGTACGGGTAAACAAAAAGCGCGTTAAAGCGGAGTACAAGCTCCAAGCAGGTGATTTGGTCCGTATCCCTCCAGTGACGATAGAAGAGAAAGCCGAAGAAGTGGCACCAAGCACTAAGCTAAACAAAGTGGCGGAGTTGGAACATATGATTATCTACGAAGATGAGCATATGTTGATTCTCAACAAACCTTCAGGCACTGCGGTTCATGGTGGTAGTGGCTTGAAGTTTGGGGCCATTGAAGCATTGAGAGCTTTGCGACCTCAAGCGCGTTTTCTTGAGTTAGTGCATCGTATTGACCGCGATACCTCAGGAATTTTGCTGGTGGCTAAAAAACGGTCCGCGTTGCGTCATTTGCAAGCGCAGTTCAGAGAGAAGACCGTTAAGAAGTTCTACTTCGCTTTGGTGATGGGGCAGTGGAAGAGCAGTTGTAAGGTTGTGAACGCGCCACTCTTAAAAAACGAAGTGAATAGTATTGTTCGAGTAAACCCAAACGGGAAACCCTCAGAGACGCGATTTAAAATTATCGAAAAGTTTTCTGAAGCGACCTTGATTCAGGCAAGCCCAATTACTGGGCGCACGCACCAAATCCGCGTCCATACTCAATACACGGGCCATCCAATTGCATGGGATGACCGCTATGGTGATAGACGTTTCGATGCCTACACAGGTAAGGTTGGTTTAGATCGCCTGTTTCTGCATGCCGCTAACATCAAGTTTCAACATCCTTCCAATGATGAATGGATGGAAATCAATGCCCCGATGGAAGCTAAGTTAGAGAAAGCGTTAGCTGGGTTGCGTAAGCTTTAATATGGGCTTTTCCTTTGGCGAAGCGGAACTGGGCCTCTTACGGCACTCCGCTTCGCAATGGGAAAGCTAGAGTACAGGCACCCCTTGTTCTGCCAGCATATCAACCAAATCTATCAGAGGTAGGCCAACTAGGGTGTTGGGGTCTTTACCTTCTAGTCTTTCGAATAGTGCAATTCCTAGTCCTTCACTTTTAAAGCTGCCTGCGCAATAAAATGGTTGTTCTTTATCAACATAGTGTTCAATCTGAGTTTGACTCAGTTGGCGGAAGTGAACCGTGAAGGTATCGACTCTTACGTGTGTTTCCTGACTGATGGTGTTATGCAGAGCGAGACCAGTAAAAAACTGTATAGATTGGCCACTTTGTGCACTGAGCTGTTCAATAGCCGTGGCTCTATTCAGTGGCTTACCTATGATTTGTCCATTAATAACACAGACTTGGTCACTACCAATCACTAAGCTTGGTTGGCTGACACTACAAGAGGTGGCTTTACCAATCGCCAATCGTTTAACAAGCTCTATAGGTGTTTCGTCGTCTAAAGGTGTTTCATCGAAGTCGGGAGACGCTGTCTCAAACGAAATTGCCAATTTATTCAGCAATTGTTGTCGATAAGGTGAGGTTGAAGCTAAAACTAGTTGGTAATTTGGCATTTTAATTTACAATCTAACAGCGGGTTAGTGGCAGCTTAATCGATATTATGCCTCAGATACTAGCCCTCTCCTTGAGAAGGAAAAAAAGTACAACTTTTTACCCTTTTCCTTTGACTCTAAACGAATTGGAAGATAGAATTCGCGCCCTATGCAAAAGGTAAAAATACCGCGAACGGTTGATCCCGCACGTGCTGCTCAAAAGCGATTGGACTTTGAAGGTATCATTCAAGTTAGTCTCTTTAAGCGCCTAGAGGAATCAGTCGAAGGCGTTAAACGCGACGCTCAAGTGTCATTGTCATTTGACTTAGATGAGCAGCGACTCGTTGTTATCTCTGGTAAAGCTAACATCGCAGTCGATTTAGAGTGTCAACGCTGTAATGAGGTTTTCGCACATGAGTGTGAAGTCCACTTCACCTATACACCGTACCGCGGTGAAAAGACTGAAGAGGAAGCACCGGAAGAGTACGATTTGGTAGATCTGAACGAGTACGGTGAAATAGACCTAATACAGTTAGTTGAAGACGAGTTCATTCTAAACTTGCCTCAAATTGCAATGCATGACGAAGCGGACTGTAGCGTTGATTCAGATAATATGGTGTTTGGTGAAATTCCAGAAGAAATTGTGGAAGAGAAGCCGAATCCATTCGATGTTTTAAAAAGCTTAAAGAAGTAATTCTTTAAGAATTAACATAGGAGTAGGGTCAATGGCCGTACAAAAGAGCAAGAAATCTCGTTCAATGCGTGGTATGCGTCGTTCACACGATGCCCTAACTACAGCTGCACTTTCTGTAGACGCAACTTCAGGTGAAACTCACCTACGCCACAACGTAACTGCTGAAGGTTACTACCGTGGCAAAAAGGTTATCAACAAGTAAGGTTGACCTTTGCAAAATATAACCGTTGCACTTGATGCAATGGGCGGGGATTTCGGTCCTCGCGTTACAGTGCCTGCCGCCGTGCAGGCACTGTCGCATTTCCCAGAGCTAAAAGTGATCCTATTAGGTGATCAATCTGCGATCACATCTCAATTATCTTCTCTTGGTTATCAGCCAGATACTCGTTTGAGTATTCAGCACTGCGACCGAGTTATCTCCAACTCCGAAAAACCTTCTCTAGCACTAAGAAACAGTTCTGGAACCTCCATGGGAATGGCAATCGATGCTGTTGCAAATGGCGAAGCTGATGCCTGTGTGAGCGGTGGAAATACGGGTGCTTTGATGGCGTTGTCACGTTTTCGCCTTAAATTGCTACCGGGTATTGAGCGTCCAGCTCTCATTTCTGCATTGCCAACAGCATCGGGGAGCAAAACTTGGATGTTGGATCTCGGCGCAAATGTTTCCAGCGATGCAGACTCTTTGTTTCAGTTTGCCGTGATGGGAAGTGCGTTGGCTGAACAGTACTTGCAGAGATCCCCAAGAGTCGCAATTCTCAATATTGGCGCTGAAGAAATAAAAGGCAACGATCTTGTCAAGCGCTGCGCAGAAATGCTTTCCGCGACTCAATCTGTCAATTTTGTTGGCTATATTGAAGGTAATCAGTTACTACACGATGCCGCAGACGTTGTCGTTTGTGATGGGTTCGTAGGGAACGTGTGTTTAAAAGCTTGTGAAGGTACAGCCCAGCTTTTTATAGATAAGTTGAAATCGAGCATGATGTCCTCATCTATAAAGGGTTGGATTGCAAGAAAATTATTTTCTGGCCTATTTAATGAGCTAAAAACCTTGAACCCCGACCAGTATAACGGCGCAAGTTTGCTAGGATTGCGCGGCATTGTCATAAAAAGCCACGGAAGTGCTGACGTAAATGCGGTCATCAACGCGATTGGTGAGGCATTACACGAGGTCAAACGACAAGTACCAAGCCGTATTAGCGATCGTTTGGAAGCGGTTTTTCTCGAGAGGCATTATTAGGTCTTCATGTATAGCAAAATTTTAGGTACTGGCAGCTACCTGCCATCTCAGGTGCGTACAAACGCAGATTTGGAGAAAATGGTAGATACAAGTGATGAGTGGATTGTAACGCGTACAGGTATTAAAGAGCGTCGCATTGCTGCTGAAAACGAAACCGTTGCGGACATGGGTTATATCGCTGCTAAAAACGCTATTGAGATGGCGGGCATTGATAAAAACGATATTGATCTAATTATTGTTGCGACAACCAGTGGTAGTCACACTTTTCCATCTTCAGCGTGCCAAGTACAAGCCAAGTTAGACATCCAGGGGTGCCCTGCATTTGACCTAGCTGCGGCTTGTTCAGGCTTCGTTTACGCATTGTCTGTCGCGGATCAGCATGTTAAATCCGGTATGTGTAAAAACGTACTTGTGATCGGCGCTGATGCACTGTCGAAAACCTGCGATCCTACAGACCGTTCGACCATCATCCTATTTGGTGATGCAGCGGGCGCTGTGGTTGTAGGTGCAAGCGAAGAACCGGGCATTTTGTCAACCCATATCTACTCTGATGGTCGATTTGGTGAATTACTGAGTCTTGAAGTTCCAGAGCGTGGTAAAGATGCCGATAAATGGCTGCATATGGCAGGCAACGAAGTGTTTAAAGTGGCAGTTACTCAACTGTCTAAGCTGGTAAAAGATACCTTAGCTGCTAATGATATGCACAAATCGGAGCTTGATTGGTTGGTTCCACACCAAGCGAACTACCGAATTATTTCGGCAACCGCGAAGAAGCTATCAATGTCGCTCGATCAAGTGGTCATCACATTAGATAAGCATGGTAATACGTCTGCAGCGACGGTACCAACGGCACTTGATGAAGCCGTGCGTGATGGCCGAATTCAACGTGGCCAAACGTTACTCCTTGAAGCGTTTGGCGGTGGATTTACTTGGGGCTCGGCACTCGTTAAGTTCTAAACAGAATTCAAAATTAAGATGCCATACGTGGCATCTTTTCTTTCTTCTTTAATGTAAAGAAACGGTTTTAAGGAAAAGAAAATGAGCAAGTTTGCTATTGTATTTCCAGGTCAAGGCTCTCAAGCAGTTGGTATGCTTGCTGAGCTTGGCGAGCAGTATGACGTAGTGAAACAAACATTTGCAGAAGCATCTGAAGCACTAGGTTACGACTTATGGGCGCTAGTTCAAAATGGCCCAGCTGAAGATCTAAACCAAACTCACCGTACTCAACCAGCATTGCTAGCATCTTCAGTTGCTATTTGGCGTGTATGGCAAGAGCTTGGCCTAGAGCAACCTGTGAACTTAGCGGGTCACAGCTTAGGTGAGTACTCAGCATTAGTATGTGCGGGTGTAATCGACTTTAAAGAAGCGATCAAATTGGTTCAGCTTCGCGGCCAGCTAATGCAAGAAGCAGTACCAGCAGGCACGGGCGCAATGTATGCAATCATTGGCCTTGACGATGAGTCTATCGCTAAAGCGTGTGAAGAAGCAGCGCAAGGTGAAGTCGTTTCTCCGGTGAACTTCAACTCTCCAGGTCAGGTTGTTATCGCGGGTAGCAAAGACGCAGTAGAGCGTGCAGGCGCATTATGTAAAGAAGCGGGTGCGAAACGTGCACTGCCGCTGCCGGTTTCTGTGCCATCTCACTGCGCATTGATGAAGCCAGCAGCTGACAAACTAGCGGTTGCGTTAGAAGCGTTAGAATTCAACGCGCCTCAGCTTCCAGTCATCAATAACGTTGATGTTGCTGCGGAAACTGATCCTGCAAAAATTAAAGACGCACTTGTACGTCAGCTATACAGCCCAGTTCGTTGGACTGAAAGCGTACAACTGATGAGCGAGCAAGGCGTTGAGAAACTTCTTGAATTAGGCCCAGGTAAGGTTCTTACGGGTCTAACTAAACGTATCGTGAAAACACTCAGCGGCGCAGCAGTGAATGATGCTGCATCTCTTGAGGCTACGAAGTAATTTAAGGAATTAACGACATGATGAATCTAGAAGGCAAAGTTGCCCTAGTGACTGGCGCAAGCCGCGGTATCGGCCGTGCGATTGCTGAGCTACTTGTAGAGCGTGGCGCGACAGTAATCGGTACAGCAACTTCTGAAGGTGGCGCAGCTGCAATCAGTGAGTACCTAGGTGAGAATGGTAAAGGTCTTGCTCTAAACGTTACAGATGTTGAGTCAATTGAAGCGACGCTGAAGACGATCAACGATGAGTTTGGCGCGATTGATATTCTAGTAAACAACGCAGGTATCACACGTGACAACCTATTGATGCGCATGAAAGATTCTGAGTGGAATGACATCATCGATACTAACCTAACGCCAATCTTCCGTATGTCTAAAGCGGTATTGCGTGGCATGATGAAGAAGCGTGCAGGTCGCATTATCAACGTAGGTTCTGTTGTTGGTACTATGGGTAATGCTGGCCAAGCGAACTATGCAGCAGCAAAAGCGGGCGTTATTGGCTTCACTAAGTCTATGGCTCGTGAAGTTGCGTCACGTGGCGTAACAGTAAACACAGTTGCTCCTGGTTTTATCGAAACTGATATGACTAAAGCGCTAAATGATGAGCAACGTGCTGCGACTCTAGCGAACGTTCCTGCTGGTCGTTTGGGTGATCCTCGTGAAATTGCGTCAGCGGTTGCATTCCTTGCATCTCCAGAAGCTGCATACATCACAGGTGAAACTTTGCATGTAAATGGTGGCATGTACATGGTTTAATTGACACATTACGCAGGGAAAGTGAACTTTTTAGCGAAAGAACACTCAAAACTTTGCATAATTTGTCAGATTATTCAAAATGTCATTATCTCGAGTAGGGATTGTGACTAAAATAGCCTATATTTGGCTAGAGTTGACCGGAACATGCGCAACATTTGTGCATGATTTAAGTCAAAAATGTATTGAATTTCGGTTAAATTCGCTAAAATTGTGGTTTGACCAGCAAGGTCCCTCTTGCAACTTTCAGTAGTTCGAATAAACTACTGAATCATCGCATTGAGCGAAATCTGTAAAGGAAAAGAAAAAATGAGCAACATCGAAGAACGCGTAAAGAAAATCATTGTTGAACAGCTAGGTGTAGACGAAGCTGAAGTTAAAAACGAAGCTTCATTCGTTGACGATCTAGGTGCTGATTCTCTAGACACTGTTGAACTAGTAATGGCTCTAGAAGAAGAATTCGATACTGAGATTCCAGACGAAGAAGCTGAGAAAATCACTACTGTTCAAGCTGCAATCGACTACGTAAACAGCGCTCAGTAATATCTCTCCCAGGCGGCCTTCTGGCCGCCTGTGTTCTTTTTAACACTTCTATCCTTCCATAGAATCATTTCATTCCCGGAGAATAAAATCGTGTCCAAGCGTCGTGTTGTTGTCACTGGCATGGGTATGTTGTCACCGGTAGGCAACACTGTAGAATCATCTTGGAAAGCCCTGCTAGCAGGTCAAAGTGGTATCGTAAATATCGAGCACTTTGATGCTGAAAACTTCTCTACTCGTTTTGCGGGTCTAGTTAAAGATTTCGACTGTACTGAATACATGTCGAAGAAAGATGCGCGTAAAATGGATTTGTTTATCCAGTACGGTATCGCTGCAGGTATTCAAGCGCTAGATGACTCTGGTTTACAAATTACCGAGCAAAACGCTCCTCGCGTTGGCGTAGCGATTGGCTCAGGCATCGGTGGCTTAGATCTTATTGAGACTGGCCACACTGCACTTGTCGAAAAAGGCCCACGTAAAGTTAGCCCATTTTTCGTTCCTTCAACCATCGTAAATATGGTTGCTGGTAACTTATCTATTATGCGTGGTCTGCGCGGTCCTAATATCGCAATTTCAACAGCATGTACGACAGGTCTGCACAACATTGGTCACGCGGCACGTATGATTGCATACGGCGATGCAGACGCAATGGTTGCTGGTGGTTCTGAAAAAGCATCTACACCACTAGGCATGGCTGGCTTCGGTGCTGCTAAAGCTCTATCAACTCGCAACGATGAGCCTCAAAAGGCTTCTCGCCCTTGGGACAAAGACCGCGACGGCTTTGTACTAGGTGATGGTGCAGGCATGATGGTGCTAGAAGAGTACGAACACGCGAAAGCTCGCGGCGCTAAAATCTATGCTGAATTAGTCGGTTTTGGTATGTCGGGTGATGCTTACCATATGACTTCTCCAAGCGAAGATGGTTCAGGTGGTGCATTGGCAATGGAAGCGGCGATGCGTGATGCTGGCGTAACGGGTACACAAATCGGTTATGTTAACGCTCACGGAACGTCCACACCTGCAGGTGACGTTGCTGAGATTAAAGGTGTTAAGCGTGCTCTAGGCGAAGAAGGTGCTAAGCAAGTTAAGGTCTCTTCTACTAAGTCGATGACTGGTCACCTATTAGGTGCGGCGGGCTCTGTAGAAGCCATCATTACAGTGATGTCTTTGGTTGAGCAGATTGTTCCACCAACAATCAACCTAGACAACCCAGAAGAAGGCCTTGATATTGACCTTGTGCCTCATACTGCAAAAGAAGTGTCGATGGAGTACGCGATTTGTAACTCTTTCGGCTTCGGCGGTACCAACGGCTCTTTGGTGTTTAAGAAAATCTAAACAACTCAGGTTTCGTTACTAAAAAAGAACGGCTTAATGCTTTGGCATTAAGCCGTTTTGTTATTTAATAGCCTGACAATTTTCATTAAAGGATTGCTATGTATCTGGTTAACGGCCAACCCATATCAACCGTTGCGATTGCCGATCGCTCATTTCAATACGGTGATGGTTGCTTTACGACTATCTTAACCAAACAGGGAGTGGTTCAGCATTGGTCTAAGCATGTCGAGCGGGTGAATGCTTGCTTAGATACCTTGGCCATTTCTCGCCCTAATTGGAGGCAAGTTGAAACTTGGATTGCTCAGGTTAGACTCTCAGATGAGCTCGCCGGGATTAAGCTTCATTTTAGCCGCGGTGAAGGGGGGAGGGGATATAGTCCTACTCAAGTGGGTTCACCAAATGTTACCATTAGCGCCTTTGCTTTCCCGCGACACTATGAGCAATGGTGTAAGGAAGGCGTTGTGCTGGGAGTGTGCCAACAAACATTAGGGATTAACCCTATGCTGGCTGGCCACAAGCATAATAACCGTCTTGAACAGATACTGCTTAAAGCCGAAATAGAACGTCAAGGGTTTGCCGACGGCATCGCCCTCGACTGCAACGGCAAAGTCATCGAAACGACGATGGCGAACATTTTTTGGTTTCAAGGTGGCACACTGCATACGCCTAGCCTATCAAGCGCTGGTGTGGTAGGCGTGATGCGCAAAGTTGTTATCGAGCAAGCGCTCAGAATGAACATTGATGTGAAAGAGTCAGAATATGAGATGACGACTTTACTGGCGGCTGAAGAAGTTTTTATCACCAATTCGATTCTAAGACTTGCGCCCGTGACGGGAATCGGCAACCAGACATTTTCTATAGGACCAATAACTAGAACTATTCAGGAGAAGATCCTCTCGTGATCAAGAAGCTTACCATTTTTGTACTGTTGGCCGCTGTTGCTGCGGCAGCAGGTTATGGCTATGTTACTCAGCAAGTCACTCGCTATGTTTCTCAGCCTTTGCAGTTGGAGCAACCGGAAATTTTTACTTTATCGCCGGGCACTAGCTTCAACGCAGTGCTGGCTAAGATGACCCAAAACGGTTGGATAGTTGAGAGTGACGTAACAAGTTTAGTGCGACGTTTTCACCCAGAGTTAACCCAACTTAAAGCAGGCACCTATTTACTCGAGCCAGGGGTGGACCTGACTCAAGCTCTGCAGTTACTGAAATCAGGTAAAGAACATCAGTTTGCGATTACTTTTGTAGAAGGCTCAACCTTCAAAGAGTGGCGCGAAGCCTTGGTGGAAGCGAGCTTTTTAGAACATGAAGTTAGCGGATTGAGCGAAGCTGAAATCGCCGCCAAACTGGGCATAGAGCACGAGAAACTGGAAGGGTTATTGCTCGCTGAAACGTATCACTACACGTACGGCACTTCTGACCTTGATATTCTAAAACGTGCAGCGAGTAAGCTACAGCAAGTACTGGACTCTCAGTGGCAGCAACGTCAAGACAAGCTTCCTCTAAAAACGCCTTATGAGGCTTTGATCTTGGCATCTATTATTGAGAAAGAAACGGCGATTGAATCGGAGCGCGAGCGCGTGGCATCGGTATTTGTGAATCGACTGAATAAGCGGATGCGATTACAAACCGATCCGACGGTAATCTATGGAATGGGTGATAAGTACGACGGTAATATTCGTAAGAAGGATCTCCGTACCCATACACCATACAACACGTATACTATATTTGGCTTACCGCCAACACCGATTGCTATGCCGGGCGAGGCATCGATCGCTGCCGCGCTTAATCCTGAGAAAAGTAACTACCTTTATTTTGTTGCCAGCGGTAAGGGTGGCCACGTTTTCTCCAAATCGTTAGCCGAACACAACCGCGCGGTACGCGCTTATCTAAAACAACTAAGAAGCAACAAATGAGTCAAGCAAAATTCATCGTAATCGAGGGTCTCGAAGGGGCCGGAAAAAGTACCGCAATCAAAGCCGTTCTCGACACGCTAAATCTAGCGGGTGTGGAGAGCATTAAGAATACCCGTGAACCGGGTGGTACCGTATTAGCGGAAACGTTGCGAACTTTGGTTAAACAAGAGCATGAAGGCGAAGTCTTACAAGACATGACCGAACTTCTGCTTATGTATGCCGCTCGAGTTCAGCTCGTGGAAAACGTAATTAAACCGGCGCTCGCCGATGGACGCTGGGTTGTTGGAGACCGTCACGATATGTCGTCCCAAGCTTACCAAGGTGGTGGCCGACAAATTGCGAAAGAAACCATGAGTGCTCTAAAACAAACAACGCTTGGCTCTTTTAAGCCAGATCTGACGTTGTATCTCGATATTGACCCACGAGTTGGACTAGAACGAGCCCGTGGACGAGGTGAGCTTGATCGCATCGAGAAAATGGACATGAGTTTTTTCGACCGTACTCGAGAGCGTTATTTAGAGCTGGCCAACGGGGATGATAGTGTCTTGATCATCAACGCTGAACAGCCGATTGAGAAAGTCGCGGCAGATATTAAAACGACGCTGACTCATTGGTTGGAAAAACAATAATGTCACGTTTGTATCCTTGGTTAGAGTCAGTTTGGCATGAATGGCAAGCCAGTTTGCAATCTGGCCGCTTCTCAAATGCTGCGATGCTTGTTGCTGAGCCTGGCTTAGGTGGAGAACAGCTCATTGATGTATTCAGTCGCGCTGTTATGTGCAGTAATTATGAGCATGAAGCTTGTGGTTTCTGCCATAGCTGTCAACTGATGCAGTCTGGCAACCACCCAGACTTTCACTTGGTCAAACCTGAGAAAGAAGGCAAGGCCATATCGGTAGAGCAAATACGCCATTGTAATCGCCAAGCACAAGAGTCTTCTCAGCTAGGTGGATTGCGGTTGTTTATCATTGAACCGGCTGAGTCGATGAATGAATCTGCGGCAAATGCTTTGCTGAAAACCCTCGAGGAGCCATCCAGCCATTGTCTGTTCTTGTTGGTTACGCACCGTGCCAATAGCTTATTACCAACCATTACTAGCCGTTGTCAGCAATGGCATTTGATTCCACCAAGCTCTGAATCAGTGGCCTGTTGGTTAAGCGAACAAACGAAAAAATCGGTACCAGCATTCGCGGCGCATATCAATAATAACGCACCGCTGACAACGTTAGCTTTTGTTGATGAGGGTAAAGATAAGCAGTATTCGAAGCTTGAGCAGGCACTGCTTGACGTTGTGCAAGGCAAAGGCGATGCGCTTAAACTCGCTAAGGAACTGTCGACAGATACAGCCGATAAGCTGACTTGGTTATGGTTCTTACTCACGGATGCACAAAAAGTCCATTTCGGCGTTCAGCTTCCTCAGTTTACACCGGGAGCTGCCAGCATCGCAGCAAGTAGCGACTATGCTTTACTTTACAGTCAGGCTCAGGCGTTAAGCCAACTTATTGAACAGTTGCGCGAGCATACTGGTCTCAATAGTGAATTACTTATTTTAGATTGGTTGTTTAAATTTAACGGGGAAACATGTTTGTAGATTCGCATTGTCATCTAGACAAACTTGATTATCAGGAGCTGCACAACGGAATTGAAGATGTCGTTGCAAAAGCGAAAGCCGCTAACGTAACCGAATTACTTTCTGTTGGTGTTACTCTCGATTCTTTTCCAAACATGCTTGAGATGATAGAGCCGTTTGACAATATCTATGCGTCATGCGGTGTTCATCCTCTAGATGTTGAGAGCGATTTTGCGCTTGATCGCCTTCATGAATACGCTTCGCATCCGCGCGTAGTGGCCATTGGTGAAACGGGATTAGATTATCATTATCAACCTGAAACCGCGGATTTACAGAAACTTCGTTTTGAACAGCATGTTGAATTGGCGGTAAATCTGAATAAACCTTTGATCATTCATACCCGTAATGCGCGTCAGGATACCTTAGATATCCTGCGCAACGGAGGGGCGGATAAATGCGGTGGGGTCATTCACTGCTTCACTGAAGATCTCGCCTTTGCTCAAGCGGCAATGGAGTTAGGGTTCTATATCTCTATTTCAGGAATCGTCACTTTCCGTCAAGCGACGGAGTTGAAGGACGTGGTCAAAGCGTTACCTATCGATAGGTTATTAATTGAGACGGATTCTCCTTACCTTGCTCCTGTCCCTCATAGAGGCAAACAGAATCAACCGGCGTACGTTGTTGAAGTCGCTGCTTACATAGCTCAGCTGAAAGAGATTGCTTTGGGAGAATTGGCTGAAAAAACTACCAGAAATTTCAGAGAACTTTTTTTGAGATAGAAAATGAGTAATGGTTAAAAAAGGAGCGAAAGCTCCTTTTTTTTGTGACTTAAAACGCATGTAATCGTTTGTCTACCCTTGTTTACTAATTTTGTTGAAGGTGAGAGCTGAAAATATCAGTTTTGTAAATTTGTTACATAAAATAACAATGATATCTATTTTATTTACTCACTAAAATTAATTGCATTTATAAAAATGTCATTAAAATACAAAAGGTTAGTGTTGTTATGGGGTGGTTGGGTAGGTGGTTTTTATTGTGATCTATCTAATAATTTGAAACTTAATTTCGTAACTCGCTAGTAAGAACCGTAACCAGCAATATATATTTAGAGGCAGAAAATATAGTGACATAAGTGGTTACATTTTTTCTGGGTGCTAACATTTAAGGCTACGGGGGTGTGCCGTTAGAGCCCAATAAATCTTATAAACTTTTCAGGAGCATAAACATGTTTAAGAACCTTTTTGCTAACCTGCAAAAAGTTGGTAAAGCTCTGATGCTACCAGTATCAGTATTACCAGTTGCAGGTATTCTATTAGGTGTGGGTGCTGCCCACCTAAGCTTTATTCCAGATATCGTATCGAACTTGATGGAACAAGCGGGTGGCTCTGTATTTGGCCAGATGGCTCTTCTATTTGCTGTTGGTGTTGCGTTAGGCTTCACTAACAACGACGGTGTTGCAGGTCTAGCTGCTATCGTTGGTTACGGCATCATGACAGCAACACTTGGTGTTATGGCTGGCGTGATGGGCGTTGAAAAAATCGATACAGGTGTACTAGGTGGTATCCTTGTCGGTGGTGTGGCTGCTTGGGCATTCAACCGTTTCTTCAAGATTCAACTTCCAGAATACCTTGGCTTCTTTGCTGGTAAGCGTGCAGTGCCAATTATCACTGGTTTCACTGCAATCGGTCTGGGTGTTGTACTTTCTATCGTATGGCCACCAATCGGCGGTGCTATCTCTGCATTCTCTGACTGGGCTGCGCACCAAAACCCACAACTAGCATTCGGTATCTACGGTGTTGTTGAGCGTTCTCTAATCCCATTCGGTCTACACCACGTATGGAACGTACCATTCTTCTTCGAAGCGGGTACTTGTGTTAACGCTGCTGGCGAAACTCAAAACGGCGTTCTAACTTGTTACCTAGTTGCTGATGAAGCATCTCGTGCTGCAGGTAATGGCTTCGGTCAGCTAGCAGGCGGCTACATGTTCAAGATGTTCGGTCTACCAGCTGCTGCTATCGCTATCGCTCACTCTGCTAAGCCAGAAAACCGTGCGAAAGTAATGGGTATCATGGCGTCTGCTGCTCTGACATCATTCCTAACAGGTATCACAGAGCCAATCGAGTTCTCATTCCTATTCGTTGCTCCGGTACTATACGGTATCCACGCTCTACTAGCAGGTTCTGCATACGTTGTAGCTAACACTCTAGGTTTTGTACACGGTACTTCATTCTCACACGGTCTAATTGACTTCCTAGTTCTATCTGGCAACGCTCAGAAGATGGGCCTAATGGTTGCTGTTGGTCTAGTTTACGCTGCAATCTACTACGTAGTATTCCGCGCTGTAATCAAAGCGATGGACCTTAAGACTCCAGGTCGCGAAGACGAGTCAGAAGAAGCGTCTACAGCGACAGGTTCTGACCTAGCTGGTGAACTTGTTGCAGCATTCGGTGGTAAAGCAAACATCACTGGTCTAGACGCATGTATCACACGTCTACGTGTAGCGGTTGCAGATACAGCTGAAGTTGACCAAGACAAACTTAAACAACTAGGCGCAGCTGGCGTAGTGGTTGTAGCAGGTGGTGTTCAGGCTATCTTCGGTACTAAGTCTGACAACCTGAAAACAGAAATGGATGAGTGGATCCGTAACCACGGTTAATTCCCACCCAATCATCTAATCGACTAAAGGAGGCTTCGGCCTCCTTTTTGTTTTTATGTACCTGAAGGTTTCGAATCCCTTACCCTTTCCTGACATCCTTTTCTGACATGTTGCGATAATTGTACGCTGTTTTATATTCGTTACAGAGAGATTTCAATGAGAAATACTGGTATAGCGGTGTCGCTGGGGCTCGCACTTTTCGTCACTCAATTTGCCCATGCTAATGAAGAGTCTGGTGCTAAAGATTTATCGGTGGGGATGGCATTGGATCAAGACTTGAGCGTTGTCGTTGAGCTTGATAATCAGTACCGTTTTACCCTTGGCAATGATGGTGCAGCTTTCGACTACATTCTTAAATCCGGACAGTTCGATGACAGCATGCCTGTTTCTTGGTACGTCGGTGTCGGCGCTTGGAGCGAGTGGGAGGCAACAGAGTTTGGCGCTCGTTTGCCATTAGGTCTTAAGTGGGATCTAAGTCAAGGCTGGAATATGTATGGACAAATTCAGCCCGAGTTAGATTTGTATTCAGGCGCGGAACTACAAATAGGCGGAGCCGTGGGTATCCGCTATGCATTCTAACGAATTGAAGGGGCTGTGACTGATGCCCCTTTCTTCCAATCAGAAACGCCAAGTAATACCAACATTGGTCGAAAACTGATTCATCCAAGATGTCTTAAACTGAATGACGCAGGAGTCGGATCCGCTGGAGGGCAAATTACATACGCCGGTTGTGTCGTTATCGACCACAGTACCAAGCCAGCGAGCTTGACCATTCAATGCAAGAGAGTCAGATATCTTGTATTCGAAACCACCAAAAATGGAGGCGGAAAAGCCAAGTTTGTCATCGACCCAGTCAGCATCGACGTAAGAGCCACCAAGCCCTAATCCAAGGTAGGAAGAAAACTGATTATTTAGGGGATAGTAGATGCTGCTTTGAAAGTGCAGGTAATGCATTTCTGAGTCTAAATTCGCTTCGTCAACTTGGGTTGCCTGTCGTGTATAAAACATGCCTATTCGACCTTTTTCTAGGTCTGTTTCCACGCTTACCCCTAAATTGCTCGACCCTTCTAGGTCAAAGTCGTCACCATCTTGATTTTCAACACTTCCCCCTAGCGTGTAACCAACCCATGGAGTGACATGGATTTCGGCAGCAGCACTACTACCGGCAACTAACAAGAGCAGGGTGGCTCCCGTACGGATAACAAAACTCATATCGGCTTCCCAGTTCTAATAGACCTACTAATTGTGATGCTAACGTCATAATTACGCACAAAAAAAACGCAAATATTGAAGATAATTCACAGTGATGTTATTACTTTGTTACACAATAAGGAGGTGTCTATGGAACACGATCTCAAATTTGCCCTACTCGTTACCGTTTCAGTTTTCACTGTATTGCTTGGTTTTGGCTTAGTTGCCATTACGACTAGCTAAGGGATATTAAATGCGCAATAGCGGTGTCGTTACTAACGCTGCTGTACATTTAGATATTCAGAACTTTAGAAAGTACACTGGCGGTAAAAATGCGTTGGTCGCTCAAGGTGGCGGGCAACGGGGCATTTTTACCTCTGGTGTTTTGGATGCCTTCCTACTCTCCAATTTTGACCCTTTTCACGCCTTCTATGGCACGTCTGCTGGTGCACTTAATCTTTGTGCTTATCTATGTCGCCAACGTGGTATTGGTAAGTCGTTTATCTTAGATCTGACCACGGACCCACAATTCTTCCACTTATTCAGTTATATACGTCGTCGCCAGTATCTCGGTCTTGATTGGGCTCTGGATAAAATTTGTCAGTTTCCTTATCAGCTCGATATCGATATGGGGCGCCGCGTACTGGCTGGCCGGGAGGCGTTTGCGGCAGTGACAGATACCCATAGGTTGCTTGACCATTATTTACCAATGTTGAATGAGGACTGGCAAAAGGTGCTTATTGCCACTTGTGCTATTCCTCGTTTGTACAACAAGCGCGTCGAGTTCGAGCACGGGATCTATGTCGATGGCGGTGTCTCTGCCTCAATTCCAGTTCAAGAAGCGTGGCGTAAAGAAGCCCGTTGTATTGTGGTGATACGCACTGAAGGGGAAGACTTGGTTACCGAAACGAGTGAGGTTGTTGAATCGGAGCCAGTTGAGTGGTTTCGGGATTCTTTCAACTCGATTCAAGGACATTGGCAAGATAAGTTGTCGCAGTGGAAAACCGATTGGAATGTCTTTCTCGCTGAGCAGGTGGCAAAAGCGCACAGTGAGAAATTGGAGCAGCGGCACCTCGAATCACTGAATGGGGGGCGCTGGCTGTTTGGTGCGGATGATATTTATCGATTAAGTCACCTCTTAGGCGATAAATTCGATTCAGGCTTAGCTGATATGCTGATGGTGCATTACCAAACTTACTCTTTGACGCAGGACTTTCTCCATTCTCCCCCCGATGATTGCTTCATCGTGCAGATAAAACCAGATCAGCCGCTAAGATCGAGCTCATTGCTAAGTGAAAAGGAAGACTTGTTGCACGACTATCAAGTGGGCCTTGATGCTGGTTTCCAGTTTGTCGACAGTTACTGCCAGCATGCAATTGGTGTTGCGGAGAGTATTAAATAGGGAGCGATATCCGCTCCCTATTTGTAATGGCTAATCTCTATGCCGATAGGATACGCATGCAGTTGGTCGAACCAACGACATCCATAACATCCCCTTGAGTAATGATCACTATGTCTCCGTCATCAAGTAGGCCACGCTTTTTCAACGTATCGACGGCAGACTGGGCCGTTTCAAGTCCTGTGTCGCCTTTCGAGTCGAAATAGACAGGGAAAACCCCTCTATAGAGCGCTGTAAGGTTCAAAGTGGATTCATTACGGGATAAGGCAAAGATGGGTAAGCCTGAGCTCAGCCTTGATGTCATAAGCGCTGTGCGGCCTGATTCGGTTAAGGTCACGATGCCTTTGATTCCTCGCATATGGTTGGCTGCGAACATGGTTGACATCGAGATCGTCTCTTCGCTGCTTTCAAAGACTTCTTCCATGCGGTAGCTTGAGCGGTTTATGTCGGCCATTTTCTCCGCGCCTAAACATACTTCAGCCATAGATCGTACCGTCTCTAGAGGGTATTTACCTGCGGCTGTTTCTCCCGAAAGCATGACCGCGTCTGTACCATCGAGAACGGCGTTGGCAACGTCCATAACTTCAGCTCGAGTAGGCATTGGGTTTTCCATCATGGATTCCATCATCTGCGTTGCGGTGATGACGGTTCTATTCAAACTACGAGCTCGGCGAATGAGTTGCTTTTGGACACCGACCAATTCCGGGTCGCCAATTTCTACCCCGAGATCACCACGAGCGACCATTACCGCATCTGACGCTCGAATAATATCATCGATGTTTTCTTCGCACTCTACGGTTTCTGCTCGCTCTACTTTCGCCACCAAACGTGCTTGAAGACCGGCATCTCGCGCAAGGCGACGTGCGTATTTCATGTCTTCGCCATTACGAGGGAATGACACGGCCAAGAAGTCGACTTTGATCTCCGCGGCTAATTTGATGTCGTTTTTGTCTTTTTCGGTCAGAGCGTCTGCCGAGAGGCCACCGCCTTTTTTGTTAATACCTTTGTTGTTGGAGAGTGTGCCCCCGATCACCACTTTGGTTCTCACTTGCGTTTCGGTCACGCCCATGACTTTTAGCTGCACTCGACCATCATCGAGCAACAAAATATCTCCTGTAGAGACGTCTTGTGGTAGGGCTTTGTAATCGAGGCCAACAGAATCTTGGTTGCCTTCACCGGGTTTCAGTTCGCTGTCTAGAGTAAAGTTGTCACCGACGTTCAGCTGTATTTTCCCTTCAGCAAAAGTAGACACTCGAATTTTCGGCCCTTGTAGGTCGCCTAAAATCGCCACATGAGTGCCGAGCTTGGCGGCAATGTTTCGGACTCGTGTCGCCCGTTGACGGTGATCATCGGCACTGCCGTGAGAGAAGTTCATCCGAACAACATTAACACCAGCTTCCAAGATGGCTTCCAGCATGCCCGGTTTGTCGGTAGAAGGCCCGAGAGTAGAGACGATTTTTGTTCTTCTTTGGGGTGAGGTCATTGATGATCTCCTTGATCTGACTCTGCGTGATTACTAAACAGTTTAGACGGGTAGAAAAAATACATAATTATTTATGCAAAAAAATAGCGAATGAAATGTGATTAAAGCGTTGCTATTTGATTAGGTACACAAAGAATTATGTTTATACGTGACACTTGTCACGGCGATCCACCAAACCTCTTCACAATTACTTCGCAAAGTAAAAAAATTAGCGTGTTGTTGATATTCGGAGCACTCTATGTACATGGCTCAACCTGGCCATATTGATCACATCAAGCAGGTCAATGCTGGACGGGTATATAAACTTATTGATCAAAAAGGGCCTATTTCTCGCATCGATTTATCGAAAGAGAGTGAACTGGCACCTGCTAGTATCACCAAAATTACTCGTGAATTGATTGAAGCTCATCTCATCCATGAAACGACGGTTCAGGAAGCCACCAGTCGTGGGCGACCTGCCGTTGGTTTACAGGTGAATAACGAGGGATGGCAGTTTTTGTCGATGCGTCTTGGTCGCGGTTACCTCACCATAGCCCTTCACGAGCTAGGTGGTGATGTGTTGATTGATACCAAAATTGATATCCATGAGATTGACCAAGAAGATGTACTAGCCCGTTTATTGCATGAAATTGATGAGTTTTTCCAAACTTATTCCGATCAGCTTGACCGAGTCACCAGCATTGCTTTAACCCTTCCAGGCCTCGTCAACTCTGAGCAGGGTATTGTGCTGCAAATGCCACACTACAATGTGGAAAATCTTGCGTTAGGCCCAGAGATTTATAAGGCAACTGGCTTGCCTGTGTTTATCGCGAACGATACGCGCGCTTGGGCACTCGCGGAGAAGTTATTTGGTCACTCGCAAGAGAATGATAACTCTGTCCTTATCTCTATTCACCATGGTCTTGGGGCGGGTATCATCTTAGATGGCCGAGTACTGCAAGGGCGTCATGGCAACATCGGTGAATTGGGCCATATCCAAATCGATCCGAATGGTAAACAATGTCATTGTGGTAACCGTGGCTGCCTAGAAACGGTCGCCAGCTCCCAAGCAATTCGGAGCGAAGTCGCTGAGCGTATTGCTAATGGTGAAGCGTCTATACTTGCTGACATTGAAGAGATATCGGTCGAAGATATATGCGACGCCGCTGAGAAGGGTGATCCTCTCGCTGTTGATGTTGTGGAGAAGTTAGGGCGTTATCTCGGCTCGGCGATCTCAATCGTGATCAATCTGTTCAATCCAGAAAAAATCTTGATTGGTGGTGCGATTAACCAAGCGAAAGAGATTCTCTACCCGGCGATTCAGCAGTGTATTGAAGAGCAAAGCCTACCCGTCTATCACCAAGACCTTGAATTGGTAGAGTCTCGTTTTTATAAGCAAGCGACTATGCCCGGTGCAGCATTGATCAAGCAAGCGCTGTACGACGGTTTGCTATTAATGAAAGTCATTGAAGGTTAACGCCTTCAATTACATAGCCTCTGTTTATCTTTTCCTGAAACCCATATAATCTTCGTCGTGTGAGCGAGCTATACTGTTGATGGTAGAGGTGTCTTGTTTTATAGATGTCCTCTGCCTTGTTAACCGTAGAATAGTGTTGACCACAGTCTCTAATTCCGCAGCTTCTGCCAACTCAAGTATCATTTAGTGGTCTCGGTATTAGTTTTTGCCTTAGTCTTTCTTTAGACTATTTTGTTTATATAACCTATTGGTAGAGAAGTAGTATGTCTGGAGTTTTAAATACCGTCGATCAGCGTACAAATCTAGTTGGTGAAAACCGTTTAGAGTTGCTGTTGTTTAGTTTGAACAGTCGACAGATCTTTGCCATTAACGTGTTCAAAGTGCGTGAGGTTATTAAAGTTCCTCAGCTAACGAAAATGCCGGGTTCACATCACCATATTACTGGCGTTGCTTCATTACGCGGCATTTCGGTCCCTGTGATTGATTTGCGAGGCGCTATTGGTTTTCCGCCTTCACGAGCCGAAAACCAAGAGCAGAATCTGATCATTACGGAATACAATCGTACCGTACAAGGTTTCTTGGTTGGGCAAGTACGCAATATCGTCAACACCGCATGGACGGAGATTCAACCACCACCAAAAACAGCAGGGCGAAGCAACTATCTGACGGCAATCACGCGCATTAAAGATGGCGACAATCAGGAGATTGTTGAGATTATTGATGTGGAAAAAGTGTTGGCTGAGATCATTGATTACGATGTATCAATCTCTGAGGGGGTACTCGATCAAGACTTGGTTAACGAGATGGTTGGACGAAATGTATTGATCGTTGATGACTCGTCAACGGCACGTGCTCAGGTAAAAGGAACCCTATCTCAGCTTGGTTTGAACATCATCGAGTGTCGTGATGGCCTAGAGGCATTGGCTTTGCTTAAATCTTGGGCTGATGATGGCAAGAACGTTGTGGAAGAGCTGTTGCTCATGATTACCGACGCAGAAATGCCTGAAATGGACGGTTATAAACTGACCCACGAAGTACGTAGTGATCCAAGAATGAAAGACTTGTTTGTGACTCTTAATACCTCGCTCAGCGGCAGTTTTAATGAAGCGATGGTCAAGAAAGTAGGCTGTGACCGCTTTATTTCTAAGTTTCAGCCAGATTTGCTGGTTGAAGTTGCCCAAGATCGCTTGAGAGATGTACTCAGCAAGTAGGCTATTGATGGCAAGAGTGCACTTTGAGTGATTTATTGTTATGGTTATTAGGTTATTTTGTTACGCAAGATAACAGCCAATCTAATACAACTTTTCACTGCAACCTCAAGGTGATTGCTATTCATGATATGGTTTACGTCTAAGGTCGTGATGACTTTATGTATGTTACTGTACAAGGAATACAAGAAAAGAAGTATGGACGCTGAAGACAAGTGCTGACTTGTCATTAAAGGTAATCAAAAGGGAGCTTAGGCTCCCTTTTTCTTTTTTGATTTAATGGAAGTCACGTGATTTGCTTTGTAGCCCTTCAAGCGCGTCAGTTAAGTCTATCAGCCTGCCGGCAATGACATGTGTGACATCGCCTTCTCGTTCTAGAATCCCTTTGACCATCAAAATCTTTGCTGTCAGGTAGGCTTGTTTTTGAGCCCTGGCGGTCGCTTGCCAAACCACCACATTGATGTTGCCAGTGTCATCTTCTAGAGTGAAAAACGTCACGCCGGCCGCGGTCCCAGGAGCCTGCTTGCCCGTCACGACACCAACCACAGTGACAAGCGATTGGTGAGCATGCTTGATGAGATCTCGTTGGCGAGTAAACTTGCCTAGTGAGCCTGCTTTTTCTAACAGTGCTATTGGGTGTTGCTGCAAAGAGAGCCCTGTTGCCGAGTAGTCTTCCAGTAGTGTTTGAACGGCGGAAGGCTGCGTTAAGGTTAATGATTCTTGCTCTTGGATTTGCTGAAAAAGAGGCAAGTCAGATAAAGAATCCATCATCGACCAACGAGCTTGATAACGGTTTTGAGCAATGGCTTGCATCGCATCCGCAGAAGCCAGTAATTCGATGTCACGTCGGCTTAAACCTATGTGCTTAAGTTGGTTCGGATGGCTAAAACTCTGGTTGCCTCGAACTTTAATCACTTGGAGGCTGCTCTCACGACTAAAGCCTTTTATTTGTCGAAAGCCTAGGCGAATAGCCAGCTTGTTACCGCACTTGACCACTTGGTGGTCGTATAACGATTGATTGACACAAACTGGCAGCACGAGCACGTCATGGCGTTTAGCATCTTGTACTAATTGAGAGGCACTGTAGAAACCCATAGGAAGACTATTTAACAGCGAAGTATAGAAGGCCTCGGGGTAATAGTATTTTAACCAAGCTGAGCAATAAGCGAGCACAGCAAATGAAGCGGAATGGCTTTCCGGAAAGCCGTATTCCCCAAAACCTAAGATCTGATCAAAGATTCGTTCAGCAAATTCTTGTTCATAGCCTCGACTGCGCATCCCTTCTATCAACTTGTTTTTAAATTTGATCAGGTCGCCATTTTTCTTCCATGCGGCCATCGCGCGGCGTAAGGAATCTGCTTCACCGCCGCTAAAGCCCGCGGCGACCATTGCCAGCTTGATCACTTGTTCTTGGAATATCGGCACTCCCATAGTGCGAGACAACACCTCTTCCACCTCTTTAGATGGGTAGGTCACCGGCTCAATACCGTCTCGTCGTTTGAGAAAGGGGTGAACCATATCCCCCTGAATCGGCCCCGGGCGAACAATGGCGATTTGGATGACTAAGTCATAATATGTGGCCGGTTTTAGTCTTGGCAGCATACTCATTTGCGCACGTGACTCGATTTGGAAAACCCCAACGGTGTCGGCCTGTTGAATCATGTCGTAGACATTTGGGTCGTCCTGACGTCGAGTGATTTCAGCAATGGATAGAACTTGGTTATCAAGGCGTTTAACCAGATCGAAGCATTTGCGAATCGCGGTGAGCATACCCAGCGCGAGCACATCTACCTTAAGTAGCTTTAAGCTTTCGAGATCATCTTTATCCCACTGAATGACGGTTCTGTCTGGCATTGCAGCATTCTCTACCGGCACCAACTCATGCAGTGGACCTGCGGCAATCACAAAGCCGCCAACATGCTGAGAGAGGTGGCGAGGAAAGCCTAGGATGTCGTTTACAAGCTCAATAAATTGCTCGCCTTTCATCGAATCCGGCTGGAGACCGAGTTCGACGATCTGCGCTTGCCAACCTTGTGAGCGATCGCGGCGATTGACGTTTTTAATAAAGTAATCAAGCTGGCTCTCCTCAATCCCAAGGGCTTTCCCTACATCACGTACAGCACTTTTAAAGCGGTAGGAAATCACGGTTGCCGCAAGTGCTGCGCGCTCTCGCCCATATTTTTGATAAATGTATTGAATGACTTCTTCTCTGCGTTCGTGCTCAAAGTCGACATCAATATCTGGTGGCTCATCACGCTCTCGACTGATGAAGCGCTCAAACAATACGGAGATCTGCCTTGGGTCAACCGAAGTGATCTCTAAGCAATAACAAACCACAGAGTTGGCCGCTGAGCCTCGGCCCTGATAGAGAATATGATTACGCTTGGCGAACATCACGATGTCGTGAATGGTCAAAAAGTAGAATGGGAAACCAAGCTCCTCAATCAGAGCCAGCTCCTTCTCTATCGTTTCAGCGACGTTAGCAGGTAAGCCATTTGGAAAGCGTTGGCGTTTGCCTTTTTCAACCAGCTTTCTAAGATAGCTATTAGGCGTTTCGCCGTCGGGAACCAATTCACTGGGGTATTGGTACTGGAGCTCCTTCAGTTTAAATTCACAGCGCTCAGCAATATGAACGCTCTCTTGCAGCCATTCGGGTTTATATAATTTAGCGAGCTTTTCCTTACTACGCAGGGCTCGTTCAGTATTGGTTAATAAATGGCTACCTATCTGCTCAACGCTTTGTCCCTGTTTGATGGCTGTCATAACATGTTGGAGAGGTAAGCGCGTTGCGGTGTGCATCAAGACACCGCCGCATGCGGTAATCGGTAACATCAGCTCTTGAGCAAGCTGCTCACAATGTTGTGTGTAAGCTTTATCATTGGCTTCGAGGTGGCGCTGCAACCCAATCCAGAGCCGATGCTTATGGTGTTGGGATAACCATTGCCCCCATTTTCGATCGCTCTCTTGCTGGCGAGGCAACCAGATCACAAGGCAATGCCTAACGGTCATTAGATCCCACTCTGAGAGCTGGTATTGACCCTTCTCTGAACGTCTTCGTGCATTGGTGATCACGCGACATAACTCAGAGTAGGCTTGTTTGGTTGGGCAAATTAGGACAACTTGGCATTCTGAGTTAAGCCAAAACATGCTGCCAATGATTAACTTTATATTTAGCTGATTTGAGGTGACCGCTCGATAGGCTCTGACGACACCAGCAACCGAGCATTCATCGGTAATGGCAATTGAGTGGTAGCGTAGAAAGTCAGCCTGTAGTAGTAGCTCTTCCGCGTGGGAAGCCCCTGTGAGAAAAGAAAAGTTACTTTGACAGAATAATTCTGCGTATTGCATGTTGGCCTCTAGCTAAATAGACCATGCAGAAACCACTGCATGTGCTGATTGCGAAATACCCAGAGCCAGCGGCCATCTTGACTGCGAGCAATGAAGTAGTCGCGCGTCATCTCATCGCCATCCCACCATCCAGTCACGAATCGCTCAGGGCCTTGCATTATCGTGACTTGCTCTTGTAGTGGTTCTGGTGCCGTTAGCATCAGAGAAGGGCGAAAGCGCGTCACTTTGGGCTTGCTTGGGATAGGGACGTCGGGGTCGCAGAGCAGGGTTGAGTATTCAGGCCTAGGGTCGTCACTGAGTGCCACTTTACGTACTCTTTGTTTCCCTAGCTTCGCTTGTAAGGTACTGATTAACTCCAGCTCGTTTTGTTGCCCTTTATGGCCTAAGAAGATGTCTTGGCTGGTGGATTCCAATTCTCCTGCACGGATTAAAGTCAGTGTTAGACCTTGAACTGGCGCATCAAGCTGTAGAGATTCCATCGTCAACTGACAGAGTTTCATCCAGCGTGTTGCCAAATAGTCCCCCGCCGCAGAAGTAAAGGTGAGCTTGCCGTCCTGATGATCTCGCTGGTGTAAATCCAGTTGCAATTCAAAAGCAACCTGATTACGCAAGGTGAGAAAAATTTCTAACTTTTTTAGTAGCTTATTAAGAGGCTTTTCTAGCCATTGTATGTTTTCTATATCAAATAAAAGCTCTAGGTAGCTTTGGAACTTTTCAGGTGGATGATAGAAGCTAAGAGGGTGCTTAAATTGGCCCATCAGTCGACCCGTATAATTGACTAAGTCAATATCAAAGCGTCGCGCGATATCTTGCATCGGCAACTCAAGTAACTGGTGAAGATGCGTAATTCCGACGCGTGACAGTTTTTCTACCGATTGACCGTCGAGCTCTGTTGCAGAGAGGGGGTAACGACGAATTGCTTGGGTAATCTTGTCCTTATCTTGATGCAGTACATGCATGCCTGACTTGGCTTGCAACATGGCGGAATAAGGGGAAAAGCCATTGGCAAAGCAATACGTCAACTTGAGCTTATCGAGATGCTGCGAAACTTGCTGCCAGTACGGTTTGAGCCCTCCATACAGAGACAACATATTGGTGACTTTTAACAGAATGCCTTGTGGTGCGAAGAGAGCAATATCGGATGTGACCATATATAGCCATTGGGCAATATCAATTAAGGTCTGATGTTCTACCTTAGAATCATAAGGGTGGACTTGAAGCTGGTGACATAGGGCGCTAGCACTGCCTAAGCCCATGCCATTTTGAATACCTTGCTCTGAAGCAGCGGCATTACACTGAACAATTTGAAAGCGCTTACTGTCTACGATCACTAAAGGTTGACTCGTATGCTCAGAGTATAGAGCGTCCAACTGCAGAGTTGGGAAATGGAGGTAGATCCACTGCTGCATCGATTAACCTTGCTTGCGTAATGGGAAGGGAATAACAACGGGTGTTTGAGCTTGCAAAGTCAGTGAAGGCCAGCGTGTGCCCATTTCTAAGACAAAGCTTTTATGGGGCCAGCCCCCTTTACGTTTTGTGATGGTGATATCGAGCCCTAATGCATGAGGGGCTAATGTCATACTTAAACTGACGGGCAATGAGAAAAGGCTTTTTTGTGCGCCTTTCAGTAAAAAAGCGAGGCAATCACCCGTCTCACTAGCGACCTGTAAGCGCCGAGCTTGATGAACTTCTAATTCGGATTGCCAAAGCAACACATTACTGCATGCGCCGCTTTTTAAACATTGCTCTGCTGACCACAAAGCTTCTTTGCTGTTTTGTGGGTAAATGAGCAGCACTTTGTTGGGATCGATACCTTGATCGACCAAGTGTTCAGCAGACAAGTAACCTGGAGGTTGAACGAATACGGATAAACGCTCGTGACTGGTATTTTGGAGGTGAGGCAGCAACAGGCGCAGCTCACCGATACCTTGCGCCGTTTGTAGCTCGACCACGCCATGCTTTGGCAATCCGCCTTCGAGCTTTTTATCCAGTATAGGGAAGCCTGTTGGGTGATGGTCTAAAGCCTCAGGAGTCTGGTTACCCTGCCAAAGCCATTGTTTTTGCTTAAGATGTTCGATCAGTTCATACATAACAATTTACCTGTATATATATACAGTATAAATTATTATTATTTATCGGCAAGAGTAGGACTGAACGAGCGGATAAAAAAACGCCTTGTGATCAGTGAATGATTACACAAGGCGTTGCTTTTATTTGTGAATTAATTTTTTAATGCACTACTTTTTTGGCTGTGCATCAATGCACTGGCCATTAACCGCACAGCTTTCTGGGCTCATCAGGTAGAGGTAAAGTGGCATGATATCCAGAGGCGTTTTCAATAATTCTGTGTCTTCTGCTGGGTAGGCTTTTGCGCGCATTGCGGTGCGTGTTGCCCCAGGGTTTATTGCATTAACACGGATGTGAGTGTCGCTTAGCTCATCGGCTAGGATTTGCATCATGCCTTCGGTAGCAAATTTAGACATCGCATAGGTGCCCCAAAATGCTCGGCCGCTGTGTCCAACGGTTGAAGAAGTGAAGATAATGCGTGCCTCTTCTGATTTGTGAAGAAGAGGTAGAATGGCTTGCGTCATCAAGAATTGCGCTTTGACGTTGACTTGCATGATATCGTCGTAAGTGTCTTCGCCAATTTGATCAAATGGGCTGATAACACCCAATAGGCTAGCATTATGCAATACGCCATCGAGACGGCCAAATTGACCTTCAATCGTGTCGGCCATATCCACATAGTTCTGCTTAGTCGCGCCTTTCATATCCAGTGGAATAATAGCTGGCTGAGGGTAACCCGCCGCTTCAATTTCGTCGTAGGTTTGCTCCAGTTTTTTGACTGTACGACCAAGCAAAATCACTGTTGCACCGCGCTCTGCATAAGAGAGCGCCGCCTGCTTACCGATACCAGCGCCCGCGCCAGTAACCAGAATGACTTTGCCTTTCAGGGCATCTGAAGAAACAGCATAATCCACGATCTGTATCCTTATTGTAATGATTTACTTTATGTATCCGTAAGATGGTGGTTACAATACACTAATTCGCACAATTGGGGATATCACATTGGAATTTTTGTTGGACTATGGTCTGTTTTTGGCCAAGATTGTGACTGTTGTGGTCGCAGTGATTGCGATATTGGTTATTGCTAAAGCAGTCAGTGGAAAAGGCGCTTCTGCGAAAGGTGAACTGGAAATCACGAACCTGACTGAACAGCATAAAAATACGGTTGAACAGTTAGAGCATCACCTGCATGACGAGTCATTTATTAAGGCTCGAGATAAAGCAGAGAAGAAGCAAGAAAAAGAGAAAAACAAAGCACGCGAGAAAGAGATCAAGCAAGCGTCCAAAGCGGGCGATCTTGATAGTAAACGTGAACCTCACTTGTTTGTATTAGATTTCAAAGGCAGCATCGATGCTAAAGAAGTCGCTTCTTTACGTGAAGAGGTGACTGCGATTTTGGCCGTTGCACGTGAAGGGGACGAAGTGCTACTGCGTCTTGAATCTGGCGGCGGTATGGTTCATGGCTATGGTCTCGCTTCTTCACAACTGGATCGCCTTAAGGCCGCTAAATTACCTTTGACGATCTCAGTCGATAAAGTGGCGGCCAGCGGTGGTTACATGATGGCATGTATTGCCGATAAAATCGTGTCTGCTCCGTTTGCGATTGTCGGTTCTATAGGGGTAATTGCCCAATTACCAAACTTCAATAAAGTGCTGAAAAAATACGATATTGAGTACGAGCAGCTGACCGCAGGTGAGTACAAGCGTACGTTAACTATGTTTGGTGAAAACACCGACAAAGCGCGTGAGAAGTTTAAGCAAGAGCTGGAAGAAACTCACGGCTTGTTTAAAGACTTCATTCGCGAGCGTCGTCCGGCTCTTGAGCTAGAAAAAGTCGCGACAGGGGAACATTGGTTTGGTACACAAGCGCACGAGCTTGGCCTAGTCGATGAAATTAAAACCTCTGATGATCTGGTGGTTGAAGCGTGTAAAGACAAAACTGTCCTTGCGATTCATTATGTCGAGAAGAAAAAACTGACGTCTAAGCTGGCTGGTATGGCCGGAGAAGCTGCGGATAATGTGCTAATGAAGCTTATTGACCGTGGCCAGCGTCCAATCGTCTAAAAACGTATAGATAATAAAAACGCCCGCCAGCCGCGGCGTTTTTATTTGTCGCGACTCACTTCAAAATTGGCCACGAGATAGTCAATCAGGACTCTAACCCGTTTTACCTTTTGGCTATTACGACTGAAATAGAGGTAAAGGCTAGGGTAGGTTGGCCACATTGGTTCGAGTACAGGGACAAGATCACCACTTTCTAATTCATGCTCTAAAGACGGGAGAACCAAACGGCCAATACCCAGCCCTTCTTTGGCCGCGTCGATCATCAGGTCTGTATCGTTAACCACTAGACCATAAGGAATTTCGACCCCAGTTTGTTGGCCATCCTCGATGAGATTGAGCGGTGCATATTGATTGGAAGTAATAAAGCGATACTGGATCAGTTTATGCTGCGCCAAATCCTCCAATGATGTTGGGACTCCGTATTGTTTTAGATAACTCGGTGAGGCAAACAGCGCTTCTTTCATGGGGGGCGTGAGCTTTCTTGCGACCATGCCTTCTTCAAGAATATTGCCAAAACGAATACCTAAATCAATGCCTTCAGAGATGATGTCTAAAGTGGCATCTGAAATGGATATCTCAAGTTCAATTTGTGGATACTGACGACAAAATTCAGCAAAGCGGCTTTTCAAGTAGGTGTTGTAAACAAATTTAGGCAAGGTGATTCTTAGTTTACCACTGGGCTCATCAGTCAACTCTTGCACGCTTTCAAGCGCATAATTGAGAGACTCCATTGCTGCTAATGTTCGTTCATGCAATAGGCGACCCGCTTCGGTTAATTCAATCTTCCGCGTTGTCCGGTTAAACAATGTTAACCCGACATTATTTTCTAGTAGCTTGAGAGACTGACTAACAGAGGGGGCAGCCATGGCTAACTTTCTTGCAGCGCCACGAATACTGCCTTCTTGAACAATCGCTTGAAAGACTTGTAACTGGTTATAAGTGGTTCCTTTCATGTTATTTCCCAACTGTTAGGTTTTACCTAATTAAAAATTAAAATTTACAGCTCTACAAGTAAAGAATTAAGCCTATTAAAGTAGTGGTCATTCGATGCACACCATGTGCGTCTGCCGAACAAAACGTAGGAGTTGAACATGAGTAAAGTTGTCGTGATTTCGGGCCACCCAAATTTAGAATCATCGTATACGAACAAAGTGGTTCTGGCGCAACTGCAGAGCACCTTCAGCAGTATTGATATTCGTCGCCTTGATGCGCTTTATCCTGACTATCAGATTGACGTAGAAACAGAGCAAACGGCTTTGCTTGATGCTGACGTTGTGGTACTTCAATTCCCATTTTATTGGTATTCAATGCCGGCCTTACTGAAAAAATGGCTTGATGATGTCATGAGTTTTAACTTCGCTTACGGGCCAGAGGGAGACAAGCTCAAAGGTAAGGGATTTATTATCTCAACAACGATAGGTGGACCAGCAGAGTCATATGATCCACTGGGTTACAACCACTTTACGGTAGAGCAATTATTGATGCCGATTCAGCAAACCGCCTACTTAGCGGGGATGAACTACCAAAAACCGATTTTCACTCACGGTATGGTTTACATTCCTGGCGTTTATAATACGCAAGAGGGGGTAGAGGCCAAAGCGGTTGAACACGCAGTGCGTCTAAGCGAAACCATTCATTACTTATTAGAATCGCCGGAAGCAAAAGTGACCGCCTTAGTTAAAACATGGTTTGAGCAGATGGATAAGCTGCAAGAGGATGCGGGTCTATTCCACGCGATGCTACGCAACGATGTGGCGATCACTGCACCGGAAGGTGAATTCAATGGTATTGCCGGCTTTAATGATTGGTACCAAGTATTACGTAGTACCTTTAAACCTAACTGCGAACATGTCTTAGAACAGATTGTAGTGCATGAAAAACAAGGAGAACATGTCGCAGAGATACGTGTTCGCCTCATTGCCGAAACCGTACAAGGAGAGGCCATTAACGTACTCGTTAACGAAGAGTGGTCGGTAGATTTAGATAAGGATAAGCCGCGTATTATTCGCTACAAGGTTGAACCTGTGTAAGTGTAGCTCGACTCAGATAAACAATCGGCCCCTCAGTGATGAGGGGACGATTGCGAGTTACTGTTGGTTTGGATTGCTGGGTTTTTGGTCTGCTGGACGACGGCGCTTCTGACCGTTACCTTTAGGTCCGTTATTCCCCGCTTTGTTCGCGCGTTGCCCTTTGTTTTCCGTCTTCTTATTATTGTCGCCAGACGTTTTGTTATGGCCAAAGTGACGTTTATTCTTGCCAGCAGGTTTATTGCCGCGTGCATTATCACCTGAGCGCTGCCCGTCTTGATGATCAACTTTTGGCTTTTTCGGTTTTTTAGGCTTCTTCGCTTTAATTGGTCGTGTATCCAGTTTGGACTCAGGGAGTTCATTAACAGGTTTAAAGCCCTCTAGTTCAAGGCGGGGCAATACTTGTTGAATTAATCGCTCGATACCAAACAGTTCGCTGGCTTCTGCGGCTTCTACTAATGAATAGGCTTTGCCAACCTCGCCAGCTCGGCCTGTACGACCGATACGGTGGACATAATCTTCTGATACATTTGGCAGTTCAAAGTTCACCACTTGAGGTAACTGCGGGATATCAATACCACGCGCCGCAATATCGGTTGCAACCAGAACTTTTACATCACCCGATTTAAAATCTGCTAGAGCGCGAGTACGAGCACCTTGACTCTTGTTACCATGAATCGGTGCTGCAGTAATCCCTTCTTTATTGAGGAAGAAGGCTAAGCGGTTAGCACCATGCTTGGTTCGACAGAAGACTAAGGTTTGCTTCCAATCACCATCTTTGATCATTTTCACCAGCATGGGTGCTTTTTTACGTTTATCTGCAGGGTAGATGCTTTGCTCGATGGTAACCGCGGTTGAGTTCTCTTTGCTTACTGAGACTTCTACTGGGTCGTTGACCAGACCTTTGGCTAGCTCACGAATTTCAGGAGAGAAAGTTGCAGAGAAAAGCAGGTTTTGGCGCTTAGCAGGCAACAGAGCTAGGATCTTACGAATATCACGAATAAAGCCCATATCCAGCATGCGATCAGCTTCATCAAGCACGAGTACTTCTAGCTGGTCAAACTTGATTGCGTTTTGTTGGTACAGATCCAATAGACGACCAGGTGTTGCGACAAGCACGTCACAGCCCTTACGTAGCTTCATCATTTGTGGGTTGGCTTTCACACCACCAAAAATAACTTGAGACGTAAGACGTTGGTAACGGCTGTATTTGAAAACGTTCTCTTGGACCTGAGCCGCTAGTTCGCGAGTCGGAGTCAGAACCAATGCACGGACGTGGTTCCCTTTAACTCGCGTACCGTTATCTAAACGTTCAAGGATTGGCAGTGTGAAACCTGCGGTTTTACCTGTACCTGTCTGCGCGGCTGCCATGACATCTTTGCCTTGTAATACAGCTGGAATCGCTTGCTCTTGAATTGGAGATGGTTTGTCATAACCCTGTTCTTCAATCGCTTTAAGGATTGGGGCAGAAAGGCCTAAAGAGGTAAAACCCATATATCGTTCTCTGTATGAAGTGAGTATTGGCTAGTTTATTGGCCAAGAAAAAGGGCGCCATTCTGAGCCCTTTAAGTTAGAACATCAACAGAAATTATTGTTCATGCGAAGAGAATCGGCCAATCCCCGGTGCTTTATTGCTTAACCAAGCGAGCAACAGCCCACTGATCAGGCCAAATAAGTGTGCTTCGACCGCGACACGAGCTTGAATCAATTCCGATGTGGATTGGGGGGCGCCCATTGTGATTTCCCAACTGACCTTCGCGATAACGCCAAGAACCAACAAGCCACTGCTTTTTCGGCCATGCAGTACTTCGAGTAGCGCGAAGTAGGCGAACAATCCATGCAGAACACCGGATAAGCCGACATAACTGGTCATGTCACTGAACAAGTTGAGAATACCCACGCAGACGCTAATAACACTCAGTGCCAACAGTAATGACTTTGCACTCGGTTTGAAAATAAAACTGATCACCCAAAGGCCAGCAAGGTTCATTGCTAGGTGGGCAATGTTGGTATGAGTGAAATTTCCTGATACGATGCGCCACCATTGCCCTTGGGAGATCGCTTGGCGGTGCCATTCGGCAAAAGAGGTCATCGGCTCAAATTGCAGGCCTAAACAAACTAAACTAACAGCGATTAACGGAAAAAATAAGCGCACTTTATGTCTCGATACTGTTCTCAATGTGGCAAATCACTTAAAGCGTGTATTTGTCAGTGGATTCAAAGCTTACCATCCAAGGTTGAGTTGGTCATCCTACAACATCCGAGCGAAAGTAATCGGCCAATGGGAACGGCGCGTATCTTAACCTTATCACTGGCGAACAGTTACAGTTTTGTCGGCGAAGACTTTTCACAGCACAGCACTTTGAATCAACTGCTTGCGCAATCAGAGGTTCAGCACTTTGTTCTCTATCCAGGCGAGAGTGCAGTGAGCCATCAACGGGTTGCCGACAAAGTGGCCGCACAGCAAAAAGTACGGATCATTATTCTCGATGGTACATGGAAAAAAGCGTATAAGATGTGGCAGTTGTCGAGCAATTTACACGCCTTACCTTTGATTCGGTTACCCGAGAATTTACAAGGTAATTACCGTATCCGTAAAGCACCGAGTGACAACAGCCTTTCAACCGTTGAAGCGGGTTACCATATTCTGCAGTTGTTGCAACCAGAGACGGACTTTGCCCCCCTGATTGAGGCATTCAATCAGATGATTGAATTTCAAATTAAGCAGATGCCACCGGGTGTGTTTGAGAAAAACTATCTGAGCTAATTAGAAAATCACAGATTAGTGGCTACACTGATCTCTAAGCACTTGATGACTGAGTCATCTGGGTGCGCCGCGACAAGCGGTACTTCGTATAATCCCCCTGATAGGGAGAGGGAGTCTCTACCTGGAGCCGTAAATTCCAGATTACGAAGAGTAAAGTGCATTGCGCTTTTCTCTTTGTATGACTGAAATTCTCCAAGAGAAAAGCGTTTGTTTACAAGATAAGGAGACAAGCGTGAATTTTATCCAACAACTACCAAAAGTTGAGTTGCACTTACACATTGAAGGCACTTTAGAGCCTGAAATGATGTTTGCTTTGGCTGAACGTAATGGCGTTACTTTGCCTTATAACAGTGAGGAGGAAGTCCGAGCGGCGTATCAGTTTTCAAATCTACAATCTTTCCTCGATATCTATTACCAAGGTGCAAATGTGCTACTGCATGAGCAAGATTTCTATGATCTTACATGGGCCTATTTAGAGCGCTGTCATCAAGACAACGTTATTCATACCGAAATCTTCTTTGACCCACAAACTCATACTGAGCGAGGTGTCCCTTTCGAGGTTGTGATCAATGGCATTGTACGCGCATTGGATGACGCAAAAGACAAGTTTGGTATTAGCAGTGGCATTATCATGTGCTTCTTGCGTCATCTCGATGAAGCCAGTGCGTTCGAAACGCTCGATCAGGCACTGCCTTTTAAGCACCACATTGTTGGCGTTGGTCTCGACTCTTCAGAGCTAGGCCATCCACCGGAGAAGTTCCGACGTGTGTTTGAAAAAGCCCGTCAAGAAGGGTTTATTGCGGTTGCTCACGCGGGAGAAGAGGGGCCGGTGAGTAATATTTATGACAGTTTAGAGCTATTGAAAGTCAGTCGAATTGACCACGGTGTACGCTGCGTTGATGATGAAGAATTAGTGACGTCTTTGGCTCAATCACGTATGCCGTTGACGGTATGCCCATTGTCCAATATTAAGCTAAAAGTGTTCGATAAAATGGCGCAGCACAATATCGTTGATCTGCTGCGTAAAGGGCTATGCGTAACCATCAACTCTGATGACCCTGCCTACTTTGGTGGGTATATGACGGACAATTTTCTCGCGGTGGATCATTGTCATCATTTAAGTCGGGAAGAGCTGGCTCAATTTACGTTAAATGCGATTGAAGCAAGCTTCATCAGTGAAGAGCAAAAACAACAGCTAGTTGATAGACTGGATGCGTATATGGCAGGTTAAAAGGCTCAAGGCGCGCTTGAAGGCGCGCCTTAGCAAAACATTAGTGTGACGAGAACAATTGCTGATGCAAACGTTGTGCGTGGCCGTCGGTCATAGACGAAATATAGTCGGCGATAACCCGAAATCCTTCACTCTCTGACGACTTATCTAGCCATTGCTGGCGGACTTGAATCGGCAGCAGGCGCTCAGGATCGGCGCTTAACGCTTCAAAAATGTCCATAATGATTTGTTGTCCTTTGTATTCCACCACTTGAACGTGGGGAACTTGAATTACATAGTCGCTGACAAAGTGCTTTAGAATATCGAGCGCTTTCGCCATAGTAGGCTCAAGGTAGGCATTGAATGCCAGCAGCTCACTCTCAAATGGTGCTTCAACAGGCTTGACGGAGATGCTCGTCAGCAGTGCGTTCACCATGCCACCAATCGCATCTTTACGCTGAAAATGTGTTCCAGAGAACAACATGTCGGTGATTGAAGCGATGTGCTTTTCAAACCAAGGATCACCACAGTCAGCCAGTTGACTTGCAGCGCCTTCGATCCATTGGTGACGATTGACCATCCCCAACACCAAGGCATCCTCCAAGTCATGAACGCCATAGGCAATGTCATCAGCCAATTCCATAATTGAGCAATCAAGCGACTTATAACGAGTTTTACTGTGCTGGTGGTCGTCACGTGGTTCGTCACGCATGGTGCTAAAAAGTTGTCGGTCATTATCGCTCAGAGGAGAGAGCAACCAGTCAAACAGATTGTTATCGCAATCGTACAAGCCTTTGGCTGGCATCCAGTCTCGGGCGCGCAGTTTACGTTGATGAGTGACCCCTTGAGGAATGACCGCCGCGCGAGTTTGACTGATCAGAGCCGGATATTTGATCAGGCCAAGTAGCGTACGGCGAGCCAAATTCATACCGAAGTGTTCTGTGTAGGGCTCTAACTTGGTGACGATACGGAAGGTCTGTGCATTGCCTTCAAATCCACCGTGATCGCGCATCATGTAGTTAAGCGCGACTTCTCCACCATGGCCATAAGGCGGATGACCAATATCATGAGCGAGGCAGAGAGAGTCAATCAAGCTATCGCTTGGCAACAAATCACGAAACTCGGGCTGCTTTTTCTTCAATTGAGCAACAATGCCCGTTCCTAACTGAGCAGCTTCAAGTGAATGGGTCAAACGGGTGCGATGGAAGTCGTCAAAACTGTTGCCGTGGACTTGGGTCTTCGCCTGTAGGCGACGAAAAGCCGCAGAGTGTAAAATACGCGCACGGTCACGTTGGTAGGGGCTGCGATGGTCATCACGACGAATTTTATGCTCGTCGTCATGGCGTTCATGCCATAAATCGCTGATTTGAAACGTCATGGGCGATCTCCCTAAGTTTTTTCTTACCGTACACGTATCCAACTGGGACTTCAAGTGGCAGAAATATAAAGTATTTTTGCCACTTTAAAGTGTAGCTAATCTTTCATACTCATGATGAGTAACGCCGCGATGGCAAGAAAAGCCGTCATCATCAAAAATACATCATTGTAAGCCATGATGGCGGCATCTCTTTGCATTGTGCTAAGTAGGCTCGCTTGTGCCTGATGCATTGCGGTTGCACTGTCGCTGCCTGCTTGCATAAAAAACGCTTGTTGTTGCTGGAGAGTTTGCCAGCCTAACTGACTAACCGAAGGCAGAGACTCTTTGATATGGGCGAGGTGCTCACGCGTCTTGTTGTCTAATAGCGTTGCAATGATGGCGATGCTGAAGGCACCACCCAAATTTCGCATCACATTGGTAAGCGTTGATGCGTCAGGTGTATCCGGTTTGCTGATGTTTTTCATTGCCACCAACGACAAGGGCACCATGATAAATGGGCTACCAATCGCCCTAAGTAGCATTGATAGAATCAGTTGTTGGCCGCCAAAATCAATCGTCATATGGGTATTCACATAACAACTCAAACCAAACATCATAAAGCCAAATGTAACCAGATACTTGGGCTTAATGATTTGAGTAAGCTTAGGAACCAATGGAAAAATCAACAATTGTGGAAAGCCCATCCACATTAACACTTCACCAATTTCCATCGCGTTATATTGCTGAATTTGGGTCAAGTACAGGGGCAGCACGTAAATGGATCCAAGCAGTGCCATACCTAAGATCAGATAAGCAATGCAAGACATGGCGAATTGGCTATCACGCAGCAGTCTCAAGTTAACCAGCGGACGTTTATGCTGCAGCTCATTGATCACAAAATACACTAAACTGACCGCGGAAATAATGGCTAAAGTGATAATGAAACTTGAGCTAAACCACTCTTCACGGTTGCCTTCCTCTAGGACGACTTCAAGGCAACCCAATCCTAAGGCCATCGTAATTATGCCAAACCAATCGGCTTTCAATAATGTACTTAGCTGCAAAGGCTCATCATCTAAACCATAGCGAATCATACTGATCACCAGTAAAGCTGGTGGAATGTTGATATAGAAAATGTAATGCCAAGAAAGATTCTCAGTTAACCAACCGCCGAAAGTTGGACCGATAGAGGGCGCGAAGGTCGCCGTAACCCCAAACAGTGCCATACCCACTGCGCGTTTATTTAACGGCAATAACTGCACGACCAAAGAAAAGGCGAGTGGGATGAGCGCACCGCCACTGAAACCTTGCATTGCACGAAAAACGATCATTGAAGTCATGTTCCACGAAAAAGAACACAGTAATGATGACAAGGTGAAGATTGCGGTGGTCCAAGTCAGGTAGCGGCGTTTACCTAACGCTTTTGACAACCAACCACTCAGTGGGATCGCGATCATTTCTGCGACGAGATATGAAGTGGAAATCCATGAGCTTTCATCGAGCGTGGCTGATAGGGCACCTTGAATGTCTTTCAGCGAAGAGTTGGTGATTTGAATGTCTAAGATGGCCATAAACGCACCGATTAGACCGCCAAACAGAGCGATCCAATGACGTGTTGGTACGGCTTGTTCGTTGTCAGCTACGATAATATGGCTCATTACTTAGCCTCGTGTGTCGATAGTCGCGACGACCGATAGGCCAGGTAGTAATCTCCCTTGCAACTGCTGTTGATCTTCGATAATGATTTTGACGGGTACGCGCTGAACGATCTTAGTGAAGTTACCCGTAGCATTCTCCGGTGGTAGTAGAGCAAACTTCGCCCCTGTTGCGGGTGAAAAACTGTCTACCACACCCTCTAATACTTGTCCCGGGAAAGCATCCAGTTCAATATCGACCTTTTGGCCTTTATGTATCCCTGCAAGCTGTGTTTCTTTGAAGTTGGCTTCAATCCAAACGCCTTGGTTAGGGACTAGGCTCATCAGTGGTGCGCCTGCTTGCACAAGTAGCCCTTCGCGTACGCTACGCTTACCGATTACGCCGTCTGTCGGTGCATAGACCTTGGTATAGTCTAAATTAAGCTGAGCTTGAGATAGTTGCGCCTGTGCTTCTACGACAGCGGCATTGGCCTGTTCAATCTCACTTGCAATGACCAGCAATTGATCATTCGCGGCGGCTAAGCTGGCCTTAGATTGCTCTAAATCGGCTTTAGTGACTTTTTCCTGTGCGAGCATGCTGTCGAGCTCATCTTGAGAAGCGTAATTGCGTTTTAATAAACTACGGGAGCGAGCGACTTGTTGAATGGCGCGGTCGTACTCGGCTTGAGCTGAGTCTACTTGGCTTTTAGCTTGAGCGATTTGACTGCGTTGTAGCGTTTGCTGAGCCACGAGATTTTGAACGCTGGATTGCATGACTGACAAGTGAGCTTGCGCCTGATCTAGCGCCGCTCGAAAATCGCGATCGTCAATTTGCACTAATAGATCACCTTGCTTGACACTTTGGTTATCTGCAACGAAAGATTCCGCGATGTAGCCGGACACTTTAGGGCTGATGTTGGTGATGTCTCCCTGCAAATATGCATTGTCCGTTGATTCAAAATACTGGCCATAACTAAACCAGTATCCGCCACCAAGAATGCCAAGGGACAACATCAAGGCTGTTGCAATCAAAGGTGCTCGGTTGCGTCGATGCGGGCGTTGTTTTGGTGAAGGTTGTTTACTGTCAGTCATGTTGTTCTCTAAGTTACAGTCATTATGAATGTAACGAATTGTAAATGAATCTGATTAATTGATAAGATAGGAAAAAAGGGAAACACTGTTGCAAAAATCTTACTAATTAGCTTGGCGAGGAGTGGATGTGGACTTAAATGCGGTTAATGTTTTTACTCAAGTTGTTGATTGTGGGAGCTTTACTCAAGCCGCTGAATCGCTAGGCATGACTAAGTCTACTGTGAGCCGAAAACTGGCCGAGCTTGAGCAACATTTAGGTGTGAGATTGATCACTCGTTCAACTCGAAGCCTGATTTTGACGCCAGAGGGAGAGCGATTTTACCAATCGAGTCAGCAAATGCTCGAAATCATGACTCAGGCTGAACTTGAAGTGTCGGCCAATCAAGATTTAATCCGCGGGCCTTTAAGTGTGGTTCTACCGGTTGAGCTCGGTCACCAAGTGTTAGGCAGTTACATTAATCAGTTTTTGGTTCAGTATCCTCACGTGACGATGAACTTAGAGCTGACCAATCGAGAAGTGGACATTATTGCAGAAGGCATCGATTTGTACGCTCAAATAGGTGAGCTGGAAGATTCTAATTTAGTCTCTCGTTACCTTGCTGCGTCCAAACGCGCGTTAGTGGCCAGCCCTGATTACCTCAATCAGTTTGGCGAGATTCATAGCCATCATGATTTAACCGCTCCTCATCAGATGGTTGAGGTGTTTAACAAAGCAGTACGTTTACCTAAGTGGCATCTTCAAGCTGAAAATGGCCAGTCCATTCAAATTGATCTTCCGCACCGCTTAAAGGTCAATACCATTACCTCTTGCTTGCAAGGATGTATTGCGGGGTTGGGGATCGCTGTACTTCCAGAGTTTATTTGTCTGGAACATTTTGCCACAGGCAAGCTGGTACGTTTGTTACCTGATTACAAAATGCCTGAGGTTGGAGTGAGCTTGGTATATGCCGATCGTCAGCTTATGCCGAAACGCAAAAAGGTATTGATTGATTTTCTCCTCGATGCGTTCCATAGGCATCACTAACTTATTTCATCTAGCGAGAGCTCAAAACTTGGTGCGAACGTATTGAGGAAATAATCCATCTCTGGGGTATGGCGTTCTTTTAGGGTGATATCGAGACGTTTTTTTGCCAGTGCATATTCGTGATTGCCTGCGCTGAGTTCTTCAAGACACTTTAAATAGGCGCAGATAGTGTCGGCTTGCTTAACAATGGCGGCATCTTCTGGATGAGCCGATTGAGACACCAAGTAGGGGGCAAAGTCATCTCGAAACTCTTCCGGAAGCATGGAGAGTAGCTTTTGTTCTGCTGCGGCTTCTATCTTTTTATATTCTTTAGCGATTTCTGGGTTGTAGTACTTTACGGGTGTGGGTAAATCACCCGTTAGGACTTCACTGGTATCGTGATACATGCCAAGTATTGCGATTCTTTCCGGGTTAAGGTTACCGCCGAATTTCTTGTTTTTAATGACCGCTAAAGCGTGGGCAACGAAGGCCACTTGCAGGCTGTGCTCTGAGATATTTTCGCTTGAGACAGAGCGCATTAATGGCCAACGCTGAATCAGCTTCATTCGGGCGAGGTGGGCAAAGAAGTGGCTCTCCTTTGGATTACTGTTTGGCATGGGGTCCTCCTAAATAAAAAGGACACTCAACGAGTGTCCTTTAAGCATATGAAACTTCGAAGCTAATTACTACTGACTGTAAGTCGATAAGAAACGTTCAAAGCGGCCGATCGCCATTTCTAAATCTTCAACATGTGGCAAGGTGACGATGCGGAAGTGATCAGGTTTCGGCCAGTTGAAACCAGTCCCCTGAACCAGCAGCACTTTTTCTTGAATCAAGAAGTCGAGCACCATCTTCTGGTCATCTTTGATGTTGTACATCTTGGTATCGATTTTCGGGAACAGGTACATGGCACCTTTCGGCTTAACACAAGAGACCCCAGGGATCTGGTTGATCAATTCCCAAGCTTTGTCACGTTGCTCCAGCAGCCTGCCACCTGGCAAGATCAGTTCATTGATACTTTGATAGCCTCCTAACGCGGTTTGGATCGCATGCTGCATAGGTACGTTGGCACACAGGCGCATCGAGGAGAGCATATCAAGGCCGTTAATGTAGCCTTGAGCTTGATGCTTCGGGCCAGTTAAGAACATCCAACCGCCACGGAAGCCGCAGACACGGTATGCTTTTGATAAGCCGTTAAAGGTGACGACTAAAACATCTTCAGTCAGCGTCGCTACTGAGGTGTGGGTCGCGCCGTCATAGAGGACTTTATCGTAGATTTCATCGGCAAAGATGATCAACTTGTGCTGGCGGGCAATTTCAATCACCTCGAGTAAGAAATCACGACTGTATACCGCACCAGTAGGGTTATTTGGGTTAATCAACACAATGCCACGAGTCTTTGGTGTGATCTTACTTTTAATGTCGTCGAGATCTGGGTACCAGTCGGCTTCTTCATCACACATATAGTGGACGGCTTTACCACCAGACAAAGCGACCGAAGCTGTCCATAGTGGGTAGTCAGGTGCGGGGACGAGCATTTCATCGCCGTTGTTGAGAAGCGCTTGCATCGCCATGACGATCAATTCTGAAGCGCCATTGCCGACATAAACGTCTTCGACATCGAGTGAGCGTATCCCTTTACGTTGGTAATGTTGCACCACCGCTTTACGTGCTGAGTAAATGCCTTTGGAATCGCAATAACCTTGCGAAGTTGGCAGATTACGAATCACATCGACTAGGATTTCGTCAGGGGCGTCAAAGCCAAATGGGGCGGGGTTACCGATGTTTAGCTTCAGTATTTTATGCCCCTCTTCCTCCATGCGCTTAGCATGTTTAAGTACAGGACCCCTAATGTCGTAGCAGACATTATCGAGTTTTGACGACATCCCGATATTTTGCATTGATTAAAACCTAAAAATAATTGAATTTCTTTATTAAAGTACATCAAAAAGAGTTTTTTTAGAATAAAAAACTGAATGAATTCTTTGATTTGTTAGTTTTTTCTTACAGCCGGATTTGTCGCAAAGAGAGCGAAAGCCACAAGGTTAACTTTTGTAGCACGTCTGTAATCACAGGATTTTGCAAAACATTAGTTTCAACCTTGATTTGAATGGGGTCTATAAATAGAGTAGCAAGCTACAATAAATAATACTCTGTGTGCATACGAGGCTGATTTGTCGAATTTTCATCAAGCCGTTACTGAACTGATTGAACGCGTAAAGGATGCGGAGGACGGCGTTACCCGTCTGGTTCAAGTTCTTGAGGAAAAGCCTGACTTTATATTTGTGGATTGGTTAGAGGCGCAGCCAATCTTCCCTAAGTTTTATTGGCAATCTCGTGATACCCGTGAAGAAGTCGTCTCGCTTGGTCAGTTACACACTTTTGTCGAGCCTGCTCCAGCCTATGCCATATTGGCTGGAGATCAACGTATTTGGGGCGGTCGCTCCTTTGATGGCAGAACGGATAAAAATCGCCGCTGCATGTCTTCTTTTTTCTTTTTACCGCAGATAGAGCTGATTCGTTTTGACAATCGTTGGTCGCTGGCAGTGAACTTAGGGGCAACGAAGCAGCATACACTTGCGAGTTTAGAGAAGCTTCAATTGGATATTCGCACTCTCTCGCCGATTTCCGCTCACGTCGAAAGCATGCACCATACTCCTAACAAAGAGCAGTGGACCGAACTGGTCAATAAGGTTTTGACCGGGATTGAGCGAGGTGATTTCAAGAAAGTCGTATTGGCACGAAAAACGACCGTGACACTCGATACGCCAATCTGTGCGGCGCAGTTTCTCAAGTCAAGTTATCTGCAAAACCATCACAGCTTTCACTTTATGTTGGCGTTGGATAAAAAACATAGCTTCATTGGCTCAACACCAGAGCGTTTGTACTCGCGTCAAGGGCAGGAACTGCATACAGAAGCACTCGCTGGAACCATTGGCCGAGGAGTCAATGCGACCCAAGATATGCAGCTTGCAAACTGGCTAAGCAATGACAGCAAAAATCTTAACGAAAACCAATATGTCGTAGACGATATTATCGAGCGTCTGACACCTCATTCAGAGCAAGTTGAGGTGGAGCAAGAAGCGAGATTGGTTCGTTTACGCAAGGTACAACATTTAAAACGAAGTATTCACGCGCATTTACACAAAGGTATCAATGGCGTTCAACTCTTAGCTGCATTGCAGCCAACGGCCGCTGTCGCTGGTTTACCTCGTCAAGAATCGATGGATTTCATTCAACAACATGAACCGTTTGCACGAGGTTGGTATGCAGGTTCTATGGGCTACATTAGCCATGAAAGAGCAGAATTTTGTGTCGCCATCCGGAGCGCTCTGGTTCTAGAAGAGCAAGTCCAACTGTTTGCCGGTGCTGGCATTGTTCCCGGTTCAATTGCCGAGCATGAATGGCAAGAGCTGGATAAAAAAATGTCGACTTTGTTGTCTCTCATTTCTGATAATCCACCGTTAGGAGTCGCCTCATAAATGAGTGTTGCGTTGCCTCAATTCAATCAAGCGGTGGTCAACCGTATTTGGTGTCAGACGATTCTTGAAGAATTAACTCGATTTGGTGTCACTGACATTTGTGTTGCTCCTGGCTCTCGTTCTACACCGTTAACCTTAGAAGCTGATGAAAGCCCGAATTTAACGTTGCATACTCATTTTGATGAACGTGGATTGGGCTTTTTAGCACTTGGACTCGCGAAAGCCAGTCGCAAACCAGTGGCGATTGTTGTTACGTCTGGAACGGCTGTCGCAAATTTATTGCCAGCGGTTGCAGAAGCGAAGCTTACCGGAGAAAAACTGGTGCTACTCACGGCAGACCGGCCTATGGAGTTAGTTGGGTGTGGGGCCAATCAAGCCATCAGTCAAGTAGGGATCTTTTCTTCTCATGTTACAGGTGCAATGAACCTACCAAGCCCATCTTTAACCACCCCGCTTAAATGGTTGCTGACATCCATAGATGAGTTGATGCACAGTCAGACTCGCTTAGGAAGTGCTGTCCACATTAACTGTCCGTTCCCTGAGCCTTTGTATAGCAATGAAGATAAATCCATTTACCAAGATTATCTTGACTCTGTTTCTCACTGGTGGGAAAGCGATCTTCCATACGTACAACACCCCGTGAGTTCTGCTCACGAGCCGATACCAGCTGTTCAGTGGAGTAATGAACGCGGCGTTATTGTATTAGGCAGTGTGTCACTGGCTGAGGCCAAATTAGCTAAGCAGTTGGCTCAGACACTAGGCTGGCCTTTATTGAGTGATCCTCAGTCAGGCGTGGGGTCTGCATGGGCACATTACGATCTGTGGTTGCAAAACCCTGAACGATCGAAGGCTCTTAATCAATGCAATGTCATCCTACAAGTGGGCGCGCGGATTATTTCAAAGAGACTTACTCAATGGCTAACAGCACAGGTTGAGCTGCGAGGAGCGGCCTACCATTACTTATCGCCAAGCAGCGAGCGCAATAATCAGACTCATCTGATGCAAGTTCACCATGTCGCAGACATTACAAGCTGCTTAAGTGCCACGATTGAATCGATATCGCCTCAACTTACTGGTCAGAGCGGTTGGGCGGATAGCTTGAGTGAGTTAGCGCAGCAGGTGGCTAACTTGGCGGCATTGCATTTGAGCACCGATTCGGCACTGGATGAGATTGGGCTCGCACTGAGTGTGAACGAGCTGCCCCCACAAACTGAGATCTTTTTAGGTAACAGCTTATTTGTACGCTTGGTTGATATGTTCAGTAATCTGGAAGAGTATCAGGTGTATAGTAACCGTGGAGCGTCTGGGATTGATGGTTTGGTTGCGACGGCGTCCGGAGTGATCCGCCATAACCAAGTGCCGTGTGTGCTCTTCATTGGCGACACTTCATTGCTTTACGATACTAACTCTTTGGCATTGCTGACTCATCAGCAAAAGCCAGTTGTCGTTGTGGTCATGAACAATGATGGCGGCGCGATTTTCGATTTGCTTCCTGTGCCTGAGCAGCAAAAGCAGCCTCTATATCAAATGCCTCATGGATATGATTTTGAATTTGCCGCCAAGCAATTCAAACTGAAATACGCTCGGCCTGAAACCTTATCCCACTATAATCAAGTTGTGCTTGAGCACCTTAATCAAGGGCAAGGGGCATTGTTGGTTGAAGTGAAAACACCGCCTCAACATGCCTCACAGCAACTGAAAGGGTTTATCCAACAAGTCCATGCTTTATAGTCTTGCAAGTCCTAATCTAAGTGGCTCCCAGCCTGTCGCGGTGTTTTTACATGGCTTGCTGGGTTCGGGGGCGGACTGGCGAACTACCCAAGTTTATTTGTCCGAATATCCGTTTGTGCTGGTGGACTTACCTGGTCATGGGCTAAGTGCGCTTGAATCGTGTGCTGACTTCAAACACTGCTGCGATCAAATATCTGACACTCTTCTTACTCATCTAGAGCCACATCGTCCTATAGTATTAGTCGGTTATTCTATGGGAGGCAGAATTGCCATGTCTGGTCTTGCTCATGGTTACTTTTCTGCTCTTAACGTTCAGCGACTGATTGTAGAAGGTGGTAACTTTGGATTGCAGTCTGAAGCAGACAAACAGCAGAGGTGGCAACACGATCGCTCATGGGCGAACCGGTTTCGTTGCGAGCCGATTGAACAGGTATTAAGCGACTGGTATCAACAGCCTGTGTTTAGTTCGCTAAACCATGAGCAAAGACAAAAACTGGTGACCAAGCGCAGTGCTAACCTAGGTCCATCGGTCGCGAACATGCTTGAAGCAACATCGTTGTCCAAGCAGGATTATTTGCTCGAGTCTTTAAAGGAGACTGGAGTGAGAACACACTATATATGTGGTGAAAAAGACAATAAGTTTAGTCAGTTGGCCAAACGAAGCGGTTTGTCTTTTAGCCAAGTTGCAGGAGCGGGGCACAATGTTCATGTTGAACAGCCTGAAGCGTTTGCAGCTATCGTTAAAGCTCAGCTTGAAGATTTTCATCAGTTGGGTTGAGCCAGTAAGAAAATAAATTAGGAATCACCATGGCAAAAACAGTCGGTATCTCAGAAGAAGAACTATATGCTCCAGTAAACTGGAATGACTGCAGCGGTGAATATGAAGATATTCAATACCATAAATCAGAAGATGGCATCGCTAAGATCACTATCGCTCGTCCACAAGTTCGTAATGCATTTCGCCCTCAAACGGTAAAAGAGATGATCAATGCACTCGCTGATGCGCGTTACGATGAAGGTGTGGGCGTGATTATCTTGACTGGCCTTGGCGAAAAAGCGTTTTGTTCCGGCGGTGACCAAAAAATTCGTGGTGACTATGGCGGCTACCAAGATGACTCAGGCACGCATCATTTAAATGTACTGGATTTCCAACGTCAGATCCGTACCTGTCCGAAGCCGGTTATCGCATCAGTAGCGGGCTGGGCTGTTGGCGGTGGTCATGTATTGCACATGATGTGTGACTTAACCATCGCTGCAGAAAACGCTCAGTTTGGTCAAACAGGCCCGAAAGTGGGTTCGTTTGATGGGGGCTGGGGTGCATCATACATGGCACGCATTGTTGGCCAGAAGAAGGCTCGCGAAATCTGGTTCCTATGTCGTTTCTACGACGCACAAGAAGCACTTGATATGGGCTTAGTGAATACGGTTGTACCGCTAGAAGAGCTTGAAAAAGAAACCGTGCGCTGGTGTCGAGAAACGCTTCAACATAGCCCGATGGCATTGCGCTGTTTGAAAGCAGCTCTAAACGCCGACTGTGATGGCCAAGCGGGTCTACAAGAATTAGCGGGTAACGCGACTATGATGTTCTACATGACGGAAGAAGGTCAGGAAGGTCGTAATGCGTTCAATGAAAAACGCCGTCCAGACTTCAACAAGTTCCCACGTAACCCTTAATTTTTCGTTTATATCGTCGTGCCGGCCTTAACGAATAAGTTGAGGCCAAAGCGTCGACATCAACGTATAAATGGGTGAAATATCCAATACAAGCTACATTTACATCAATGAATAAAGGGATATTGCTATGAGATCAGCCAAACTGTATCGCTACGAATTGCCGATGGACAGTGGGGTGATACTGCGTGACGAACGACTGAAACAGAGAGAGGGCTTTATCATCGAATTGAATCGAGATGGTGAAGTCGGCATGGGGGAAGTTGCACCATTGCCCGGTTTCAGCATCGAGACGATGGATGAGGTGTACTCACAGCTTGTTGAGCGGCTAGCGTTTTGGCAGCAAACGGGTGAGTTTGATTTAGAGAACTTGTACCCCTCGGTCGCGTTTGGTTTGTCGATGGCGCAACTTGAGATCGAAAAGCAGCTACCGCAAATTGGCAGTTATCAAGCGGCACCGCTTTGCTCGGGTGACCCCGACGAGTTGATCCCAAAACTGGATGCGATGACCGGTGAAAAGGTTGCAAAAATCAAGGTAGGTCTTTACGAACCAATCCGTGATGGCATGCTGGTGAGCCTGTTTCTCGAGTCGATTCCGGATCTCACCTTACGCTTAGATGCGAATCGAGCTTGGACAGCGGAAAAAGCGCAACAGTTTGCTAAGAAAATTGCCCCTTCACTGCGCGGTCGTATTGCCTTTATTGAAGAGCCATGCCAGTCACCGGGAGACAGTTTTTCGTTTGCCATTGATACAGGCATTGCTATCGCGTGGGACGAAACTCTGCAGCACGCGATTCGTAAGGATGACTTTAAGCTGGAAGACCTAAATGGTGCGAAAGCGGTGGTGATTAAACCAACTCTGATCGGCTCCATTGCAAGCTGCATTGAGTTAATCGAGTCTGCGAAGTCGCTGGGTATTAAAGCTGTGATTAGCTCAAGCATTGAATCAAGTTTGGGACTCACTCAATTAGCGAGGTTTGCACACTGGCAACTACCAGATGAAGTGCCGGGTTTGGACACGGTCGGGCTGTTTGCACAGCAGTTAGAAATCCCTTGGCCGGGGTGTGAGCTGCCAGTCGTCAAATTGGCAGAGCAAAGTCTGATTTGGCAATCCTAATGCAACAGCAAGTATCACCACTTAAACAATGGGCTCAGTCGAGCCCATCTTTGTTAGCGTTAGTGACGCCAACCAGAAATTACACTTGGGCTGAACTAGAAACGCTGGTTTCAGAAACGGCTGCAGGGCTTGCCGAACAGGGCGTAACCCCTGGTGAAGTTGTCACTTGTGTTGGCAAGAACAGTGTTGAATCTGTATTTCTGTTACTCGCTTGCCTTGAATTAGGGGCAATCTGTGCATTGACTATGCCTCAAGAAGCCAGTGAACTTGAGGTCAAACTCGACACGCTTTATCTCTTGAAGCAGGGAAGGAAAGTTTGGTTCGCAGACCCGAATCAACCAACCAGCTCGATTAAGATTCATCAATGCCGAGCGTCGAATCTAAGCTGGGCATACGATCCAGATTCTATTGCGACGATCGTTTTTACCTCTGGATCGACGGGGGTGCCAAAAGCCGTAGCGCATACCAGTCGACAACATCTCGCTTCAGCGAGCGGTCTACTACAGCGATTTGGTTTCTCTCAGGGCGATACATGGCTGCTCAGTCTTCCCTTATACCATGTGTCAGGTTTAGCCATTGTCTACCGCTGGCTCCAGCGTGGCGCGACACTGAAAGTGGGCAGTGGAGATCTACACAAGGACATCCAAGGTGTTACACATGCCTCTTTAGTCGCAACGCAGCTAAAACGTCTGCTAGACAGCGAGGTTGAGTTAACGCTTTCAAGGGTGCTGCTTGGTGGGAGCCATATACCACAAAGTTTGAGTGCACAGGCGGCAGCCCGAGGCATCGATACTTGGCTTGGCTATGGTATGACAGAAGCCGCCTCTACGGTGACGGCTAAAGCCATCGATGGAAACTACAGCGCTGGCTTCGTGCTACCTAAACGCGAGGTAAAGCTGCAAGGAACGCGTATTTTGATTGGCGGCGAAACCTTGGCTTCAGGGTACTACTACCAAGGAAAATTAACCCCTATTATGGTTGATGGCTGGTTTGATAGTAAGGATTTGGGCGAGTGGCGAGGAAGTGAGTTAAATATCATTGGCCGAGCCGATAATCAGTTTATTTCTGGTGGTGAGAATATCCATTGTGAAGAGATTGAGTTGGTGCTCAATCAACTAGACACTGTGCGGCAAGCCATTGTTATTCCAATTGAAGACAGCGAGTATGGCCATCGACCAGTTGCCGTGATTGAGTGCGATACTATGCCTAGCGCTTCTCAGATTGAGTCATTGTTAAAATCTCAGCTTAGCAAATTCAAATGGCCAACGGCTTATCATAAGATGCCGAATGAGCTGCTAAAGAGTGGGATAAAAGTATCGCGTAATCAAGTCAAACAGTGGCTCACTCGCCAACTTAGTTAATTTAGCAATTTCATAGTCCAAATCTGAATTTATCTTTCTTATAACTCTAACTCATAATGTTTGAGGCTTATTTAAGGAAAGAGTATAAGAAAGATGAAAGCAGTACTGGTTATCGCGGTCATCCTGCAAATAATTATGGCGGTGCAAAGTGAAGGACTGATTCGTGCATTAGCTGAGCTATCCGCTTTCTTGTTATTGGTCGCGATTGTGTTTAGCTACCAACAACAGAAGAAACAGCCTGTGAAGTTTGAGCCTGATGAGCCTTAAAACAACGTTAACCAAGCCAGTGATGCGCTTGAAATCATAAGCCAGAGTGATACGCCAAACAGTAAAGGTTTTGCTCCTGCCGCCTTAAGCTTCTCTACAGATATCCCGCAGCCAATTAAGAACAAACAAACGACTAACGCTTTTTTCGCTATCGCAAAGATGGCTTGATAGATCTCATCAAACTGAGGCAAGAGATCGCTGCATGCGATCGCTAAGCAATAGAAGAGAATAAAGTAGGGTATGGTGATTTTCTTCGAATCGTTTCTAAACAAAAAGGCGCTGAATAGCGCGATGGGAATGATCCAGAGGGCACGTGCCAGCTTTAGTGTCGTCGCGGTTGTAAGTGCTTCCTCACCGTAAGCGGAAGCAGCACCAACAACCGATGACGTATCATGAATGGCAATTGCCGCCCATGTGCCGAAGGTAACTTGGTCGAGTGCGAGCGCGTGACCAATGACAGGGAAGGCAAATAGGGCGACGGAATTGAGAACAAAGACGGTAGCGAGCGCTAAACCAATCTGATCATCTTTCGCCTTAATGGCTGGTGCAACCGCAGCGATTGCGCTGCCGCCACATATCGCAGTGCCAGACGCAATTAAGTAACCTGTTTCTTTGTTCAGACCTATCCATTTCGCAATCCACCAACCCATCAATAATGTACCGATAATCGTGGCGACGATTAAACCGATGCCATCTGACGTTACAGCAATCGCTTGTTCAAACTGAATACCAAAACCGAGACCGACGATAGAATAGGCAAGAAGCTTTTTAGTCACTTTGGCTGTGTTGACGTTGTTGGGCACTAATCCTAGAGAAGCGAGGAGAAAGCCAATAACTAGAGCACTTGGCGAGGTGACAAACGGCGTTAAACATACAGCCAAGGCTAGCCAGAAAGGTAACTGCTTTTTCACTATGGTCATACAAGGATAGGCTTAAAAAGGAGAGTCGAATTTTACCGAATTCAAGTCAACAAAGAGATATGAATCTATTGAACAGGCGTTCAGTTTTTCTGAACGCCTAACCATTATTTCCAGTCGCCTCGTAATTGTGCAACTTTTTCCTGCATCATAGCGGTTGAAGCGTTAGCCGGCTCGACGGGCTGCCCCGCTTCAATTTCCAGTTTGGACCAGAATCGTGTTGGAAACCCTTGGCATGCCCGGCCTTTGTAGCGACTAAAGTAGCTTCCCCATAAACCTTTAAGTGCCATAGGGATAACCGGCACTGGGCTGCGTTTTATGATCAGATCCATACCGCGCATAAAGTCGTTCATTTCACCATCGGAAGTTAAACGACCTTCCGGGAAAATGCAGACGATATGCCCTTCAGCAAGTGCTTGTTCAACCTCGTTAAATGCGCGACGGATCGAACTTCGATTGGTTGCGGATATAGGAATAACCCCAGCTCGATTTAGAAAGCGTCGTAGCGGCGGTAAGCTGGCATACTCTTCTTCCATGACAAAGCGAATAAGGCGAGGGCAGACGGCGCTTAACAGCAATGCGTCCATATAACTGACGTGGTTACAAACGATCAGTGCCCCTCCTTGCTCAGGCAGGTTGTTGAGGTTTTTGTGCGAGACTCGATACATGGTATGAGTCAGTATCCAAACCAAGAATCGAACGACGAAAATAGGAACCTGCATAAACAAGAACCCGGCTACGAGCAAGTTCATCACAGCAAGTAGGGTAAACAGCTGCGGAATCGACATTTCAATAACGGATAAGCAGACGATTCCCAATACCGCACTGCCAACCATAAATAATGAGTTATAAATGTTGAGCGCGGCTATCACTTGTGCACGTTGATTGACTTTCGCACGCTGCTGCATCAGTGCGTATAGAGGAACGATGAAAATCCCTCCAGATGCGCCAAGTAGCAAGAGATAAGCAAATACAGGCCATAGCGCGGGGTGCGATACAAATTGGTTGAACGAATCGAACTCAGGTAGCGTTTCAGGGACGGCACTGGCCATTAGCCAGCCAAAGATAGTGATGCCGAGGCTGCCGATAGGGACGATACCCACTTCAATTCTATGGTTGGATAACTTATCACATGCCAGAGAGCCGACCGCGATACCGATAGAGAACAACGCAAGTAAGAAGGAAACCGCACTCTCGCTGCCATTCAAATAGTTTTTGGTAAAGTTAGGGAATTGGGTTAAATAGGCAGCGCCAAGAAACCAAAACCAACTGATAGCCATCAGCGCCAAGAAAATGGTTCGATCTGCTTTTGCAATTGCGATCGTTTGCTTCGTTTGCTTTATGGGTTGCCAGCGAAAGGTTAACTCAGGAGCACTGGCTGGTGCTTCTGGAATATGGCGACTTGAAAGGTAGCCAAATAACGCGAACACCACCACAGAGCCAGCCGCGATGTACTTAGCGTTTTCAGCTGAAGCTATCATTCCTGCCCCTAATGTTCCCAGCAGGATCGCGAGAAATGTTCCGGTTTCAACTAAGGCATTACCCGGAACCAGCTCATTGGGTTTGAGCTGCTGAGGAAGCAGAGCGTACTTAACTGGACCAAAGAATGCTGACTGCGTGCCCATCAAGAACAGTAGTATCAAAAGAATCACATAGCTTTCTGTGATAAAGCCTATCGCACCCAAGCACATGATACCGATCTCGGCCAGTTTAACTTTGCGTATAAACCATGACTTTTCATACTTATCGGCTAACACACCTGCAGAGGCGGAAAACAAAAAGAAGGGCAGAATGAATAGGCCAGCCGCTAAGTTGATGAATAGGTTGCTTGAGATAGGTAATGCCCCAGCCCCGGCAAAAGCGACAAACAACAGCAAGACATTCTTAAAGATATTGTCGTTAAACGCACCGAAAAATTGGGTTATGAAATAGGGCAGAAAACGTCTCTGCCCCAGTAAGGAAGATTGATGGTGTGACATGGTTATCCTGTTTCCTTAAGGATGGGATTACCAATTTATCAGGTAATTCGTGAGTAAATTGTCGATTAACTCTTTCCCATCGATTGGATCGGCGGCAAAAAACTTATCATCTACACTGAGCAAGGTAATGCCGTGAACGCCTGACCATAAAACGCGGCTGGCCTTAAGCACTTCGTCTTCATTACGTTCGGGTCCAAGCACTCGCAACAGTTGTTCGAGCATGCCAGTCATGTTGTCGATACGCTGAGCTTGCCATTCAGGCAACGTTTCGCCATTCATATTGTGCTCAAAAATCAGCTGCCAACGGTGCGGATGCTTTTGAGCAAAGTCATGGTAACAGTGGGCGAGCTGATAAAGCGCAGTCTTATAATCATCGCTGCTAGCGACCACTTCAGTGGCTTCTTGGGCCAACTCGTCTAACGTTTGTGCCACCACATGCAATAACAGTAAATTATAGTTGCCAAATACATTGACCAAAGTACTTGGTACATAGCCGATCATATTGGCAATTTTACGCAAGCTTAGTTCGTGATAAGAGTTTTCGTCGAGAAAATCTTTCACAGTATTGAGAGTGAGAGCGATAAGTTGCTCACGAGTATGATCGTTACGTCTTGCCATGGTGCTGTTTTTAAAATGAACATTGTTCAATATTCTAATGAGCCAGACCCTGTAGCGTCAACTAACAGAGTGTAAATTTGCAATATTCTGATACATGTGTCTGAGGCTAATTTGTTTGCTTCTTTTGTGACAGTCTTTATTATAACAAGATAACTACAATTTCTTATCTTGAAAGAACCCGAAGGACAAATATGAAACGACTGTTTTCTCTTGTTGCTTTACTGATGGTTTCCGTTGCGATCACGCCGATCGCCGAAGCGAAAAAGTTTGGTGGCGGAAAATCTTTTGGCAAAAGCTTTAAGACAGCACCTGCGCCAAAACAGCAACAACAAAACACTAACACCATTGGTAAAGATCAAAAGGCTAAAACACAAAGCTCTAGCAAGAAGGGCCTTATGGGTGGCTTGCTAGGTGGCTTATTGGCTGGTGGCTTGTTAGCGGCATTCTTTGGAGGCGCGTTTGAAGGTATCCAGTTTATGGATATTTTGATCATCGGTTTGATCGCGTTCCTTATCTTCAAGCTGATGCGCGGGATGCTGGGGGCCAAGCAGGGCAGTATGAATCAGCACCGCCAGCAGCCGGCGTTTGGTGGTCAATCAGCGCCGAAGTTTGAACAACCTAATGTGCATAACTTTGAGCAGCCACAGACTGGTTCACAAGGTGGTTTTGGTTTCGGTGGCCAAACAGATGTACCTCATAACTACCCACCAGGCTTTGATCACGCAGCTTTCATTAATGGTTCTCGCGAACATTACCGTATTCTGCAAGGGGCATGGAATCACAATCAATTGGAGACAATCGAAGAGTATGTCTCTCCAAGCCTATACGAAGACTTGAAAGCTGAACGTGCCAAACTGGATGGTGAGCAACATACCGATGTCATGTACGTAGATGCTGAAATTGTTCGTGCAGACTACGATGCAAGCAAAGCACAACTAAGCCTTCAATTTAGCGGTCGCTATCGTGATGCAGTAGAAGGTGTAGAAGAAAACATCGAAGATATCTGGCATTTGGAACGTGATTTGACGACACCTAATGCACCTTGGTTAATCGTTGGTATTCAAGGCTAACATTCACCATTGAGTAATAAGCGCCCGAGCTCATAGCTTGGGCGTTTTTGTATTGTCTCAACGCCATGTTACTTGTTACTATTTTCGACAAAGCAACAATGATAAAAAGGTAAGTAAAGTGGCTGAATTCAAATATAAAAACCTATCTCAAGAAGAACAAGATAAGCTCGATGCAGCGACCTTTCGTCGACTGCTTGCACATTTAGATGCGAACAAAGATGTACAAAACATCGACTTGATGATTCTAGCGGGCTTTTGTCGTAACTGTTTCAGCAAATGGTACAAAGCGGAAGCAGAAAATCAGGGACTTGATTTGGATATCGATGACGCACGTGAGCGTGTTTACGGTATGACTTACGATGAGTGGAAACAAAATCACCAACCAAAAGCGACACCAGAACAACTGGCAGCATTTGAAGCTCGCCAGAAGAAGTAGCGCTTGTTAGATTAGCTCAAAGATAATAAAGACACAGCCCGCTTATTGAGCGGGCTGTGTCTTTATTTGACGCCTGAGTTTTATTCAGTGATTGGGCCGCAACAGGCTGGCTCAACACACCCTTTGGCTTGGATGATTTCAAGCTGTGCTAGGTAAGGTTGAATGTCACCGATGTTTTCTTTTACCCACTCAGTGTTGTAATAAGTGTCTAGGTAACGCTCGCCAGAATCACAAAGCAGTGTCACGATCGAACCTGTTTCACCACGTTGTTTCATTTCACACGCAAGCTGAAGTACGCCGTATAAGTTAGTACCTGTCGAAGCGCCAACTTTACGACCAATCAAACCAGACAACCAATGCGCCGTTGCTACACTTGCAGCATCTGGAATTTTACGCATTTCGTCTACCACACCTGCGATGAAGCTTGGCTCAACACGTGGGCGGCCGATGCCTTCGATCTTGCTGCCGTTTTCGCCTTTGATATCCGCATTGCCAGATTGGAAGTAGTCGTAAAATACTGAGTTGTCAGGATCAACCACACACAGTTTTGTGTCGTATTTTTGGTAACGGATAAAGCGACCAATCGTTGCAGATGTACCGCCAGTGCCCGGGCTCATAACCACCCAGCTTGGGATCGGGTGATCCTCTAGCTCCATTTGGCTAAAGATAGAGTTCGCAATGTTGTTGTTACCACGCCAGTCGGTTGCGCGCTCAGCGTAAGTAAATTGGTCCATGTAGTGACCGTTTAGCTCTTTCGCTAGGCGACGAGACTCGTCGTAAATTTGGTCTGAACGGTCAACAAGGTGCGCTTTACCGCCATAGAATTCGATTTGTTCAATTTTCTTGCGTGCTGTGGTTTTTGGCATTACTGCAATAAACGGTAAGCCAAGTAGACGTGCGAAGTACGCTTCAGAAACCGCCGTACTGCCTGATGATGCTTCAATCACCGTGGTTTCTGGACCAATCCAACCATTACAAATCGCGTAAAGAAAAAGTGAACGTGCTAAACGGTGCTTCAATGAGCCCGTTGGATGCGTGCTTTCATCTTTTAGGTAGATGTCGATGCCTTCCAAAGAAGGAAGATCTAATTTGAATAGGTGGGTATCTGCTGAACGTTGAAAGTCTGCTTCGATTTTGCGTACAGCATTGTTGATCCAGTTGTGGTCAGTACACATAACGTGACTCCTCGAAAACCTGTAGGGTAGTTGTTTTTGTCTATAGGGATAATCTACCTATAATCTTGGAGAAAAACTTTGCTATTATTGTTTTGATAATTTACATGGGTAGAAAAATATTCTCTTAATTAGGGTTTGTTTAGAAATGAGTTTAGATAAAATCGACAAACAGTTACTGTCTCTTCTCCAAAACGACGGAACCTTGTCTTTAAATGATTTAGCCGAGCGTGTGAATCTAACCACCACACCTTGCTGGAAGCGGTTAAAAAAGCTGGAAGATGAAGGCTATATCGAAAAGCGTGTGGCGTTGTTGAGTGCAGAAAAGCTCGATTTGTCGTTCATTGCGTTCGTGCAACTTAAGACCAGTGATCATTCAGAAGGTTGGTATCACCATTTTGTCACTACGGTAAGTGATTTCCCCGAAGTGATGGAGTTTTATCGTATGGCGGGTGAATATGATTACATGATGAAAGTCGTGGTAAAAGACATGAAGTGTTTTGATGAGTTTTACAAACGCTTAGTGAATAGCGTAAAAGGTCTTTCCAACGTAACTTCAACCTTTGCAATGGAACCTATCAAGTACACCACTGCGCTCCCTATCGGAGAATGTTGAGCTCACCCTCGTCGTGTTGTCTTTTTTAATGAAACGAACATACCTTATCCAAATGTTCACTTTGGTCACCATAGTCTCGTCGGGCTAAAGTCCACCGTTCACAATTTTGCAGCCATCTTTTGGACGTAACCGTTTGCATTTGTGTTTTGTCGCTAAAATGAACAAAGTTGGTGCTAAATTCAATCATATTGCGATTAAGTTGTAGGAAAACTATTAAATAGTATTATCAATAATGAGACTGGTGTCGAATAAAACATCGTATTATTATCACCGCCACCAATGAATGTAAGAAATTATTACAACAAATGAAAAGATATTATTCTCTATTATTGATTGCTGCTGTAATCGCAGGATGTGGAGGCGGCGGGGGCGGCTCTTCATCATCCAGTTCAAGTAAACCGACTCAGTCGACTCAACAGAGTCGCGCTCAACTCGAAGTTGAAGATACTTTGATTGAATTCAGTCAAGTTGGCGCCATTGCTCATGCCAATATGAGCAATGTACAGGGAACCATTGAATACCAAGTGGTTGCTGCAGAGCCAGCTAACATGGTGCAAGTCAATGATCTTGGCCAGCTTCAAATCTTGAAGCCGGGTATCGCGACGATTAAAGCGATCGATTCAGCTTCCGGTTTTGCACCTTCCGAAGCAGAATTCACCGTAACAGTGAACAAAGGTACCAACCCTGATTTGGTGGTCAACGAGCTTAATCTAAACGCGTCGAACCAAGATGGCGAGCCACTGATTGTGCGAGGCCAACGAGGCCAAGTAAGCTTTGAAGTGGTCGATGGTGATGAGCACTTGGTACGCGTAGACCGTAATGGTCGTGTCTTTGCCATTGGCGCACAAGGTCAGGCGCGAATCCGTATTCATGATACGGGGGATGAGTTCTACCAAGCTCGTGACATTTATGCCAATGTCAGTGTGTATCAAATTGGCGCTGATCAATTACAGTTTGCGCCGCTTAGCCCTATCTACAGAGAAGGTTTAACGCTAGAGCCAGTTCGACTTGATGATGTTGAGATTGAGAGCATTGCGTTCAAACTTGCTGACAGCAACGCTCAATCTGATGTCGTCGAAATTCTTGATCAAAGTACTGGGTTATTATTGATCCACAATGCTGGTCAGGTTGAAATTGAAGCTACGGCAACTTACAGCCAAGGTTTTGTCGAGCAACAGCAGACAGCGCGTTTTGTGGTGAATGTTGCTAAGGGTCAGCGTCAAGCGATCAACTCAGTCAATATTGCTGCAAACTACAGTGCTAACCAATCGCTCTATCCACGCGTCAGCAATGCAAAAGGTGACTACTACTTTGATGTAGTTGAAGGACAAGACGTTGTTGGTGTATCCCCAAATGGCGGTGCTCTGATCATTCAAGGTGTCGGGCAAGCGAAGGTTAATATTGTTGAACGTGATATCCGCAACTTCCCTGCGACTCAAACTCAAATCACGGTTGATATCGATGCCGCGCCACATCCACTCATAGAGGATGTTGAGATTGATCTTACTTATCAAGATGAGTTAACGGTGCCGCTGCAATTCTCTGGCCAGAAAGGAAAACTCACTTTAGTCGGCTCTATTCCTGAAGGATTACAAATTGCTGCTGGTAAAGCCTATGTAAACCGAGCAGGCAACTATACGCTGCGTTTTGAAGACGATGGTGGTGAGTATTACCAGCCAACCCAGTTCAATGTCGTTTTGGATGTCGCCAAGGCTCAAGGCTCTGCGATGCCAGTGAGAGACTATGAAGTGGTATACAGTGTTAATCATCAGTTCCAATTATTGCGTGATTTTGAATTACTCGCTTCTGGTGACGCTATTGAAGTACTCGATAACAGCCAGCCAAGCGTAGCGGATGCCATCGCGAATGGTTTGGTTCACGTGTATAAAGCCGGTGAGACGACCTTAACGCTGCGTCGTAAAGAGAGTCAGAACTATACCGCAGGTCCAGAGCAAAAAGTTACCTTCACCATATTGAGTGCACCAAGTCGAATTCAGATTAGCTCTGATGTTGAAGATAATTGGAATGCGCTTAAACCATTGGCAACCAAACCAACCATCACTGGTGTGGTCGGTCAGGTTAGTTACGCATTTGCTGAAGGTTCGGCAACCGATGTGGTTTCATTAGACCCTGACTCTGGTGAGATGCGCATCCTGAATGTAGGCAGCACAAGAGTGGTTGTGTCTGATGCGGGCAATGAGCAATATTCCGCTGGGCAAGCAAGTTTTGCCGTAACGGTGAAGCCGATTGAGAGCCGTGCCACCATTGCTTATCCACAAGCCACATATGGCTCTGGTGATAAACTGCAGCCTGTTGTGAATGGTGACGGTGTTGAAGCGACATATCGATTGATCAACCAGGCTTCACCATCAGTAGAGATGGCATCAGACAATGGTGAACTCACGATACTGCATGCCGGCGATTACACGGTGGAAGCAACCTTTACAGGGCGCAACTACCTGACTAAAAAAGTCAGCTACCAAGGTACTGTAAAGAAAGCCGACCACCCTGGCCTGTCTGTAGTTCGTCAAGAGGTAGAGTTTGAACCCTTCAAAGAAGTGGTGTTAGATCTTGGTCAAGCAATCGGTGAGCGCAGTTACTCTTTGGCTAACACGATCAGTGAGCGTGTCGCTTCCATTGATCCTGCACGTGGGGTTATTACGCTAAAAGAGTACGAACATGGTCGTCCTATCTCGATTCGTGTAACGGAGGCGGAAACGCGAGATTATCACGCGCTAGCGGAAAAAACCGTAACGGTCGCTTTAACTCTTTCTGATTCTGGTGTAGCAGATAAGTACACGCATTTAACCAGTGAACAGACCGTAGTGTTCAGTGAGTTAAATGCGCCACAATTTGCTAACTTAGAAGAAAGTGAGTTCGGTATTATGGGCGCGCGTTTGCTACGCGAGCCGACTGATGCCGAGTTAGTTGAGCATGGTGAAGGTAAAGTGGCTTGGGTTTTGATGAAGCCTAAAGGCAGTGACAACCCTGCGGACGTTCGCCCTGTATGGCTGCATATTGCTCGCTTCGATGGTTGTAGCGCGGTGTTGGATCCCAATGACCCTAGACCATTACTAGCCATTGATTACTCAGCGGAAGGTTACTGTAAAACTGGTGCGACCATACGTTTGACGCGCTATTTGGTTATCGAAGACAGTCGGCTTGAAAAAGGAACTGAATACGAGATGATCAGTCCATTGATTCAGTACCGACGTGGATATCGCGAGTTTATTGCCAGTAAGCGAGGCGGCCAATACGTAGAGCCTGGTGTGATTCATGGTGAAGGTGAATATGGTTTCGCAGACAGCATGTATGAGTGGGCTGTTGTCACCTTTGATTATCAAACAAACTAAAAAAAGGAGTGCTTAGCACTCCTTTTTCTTATTTATCATGAGTTTATTGAGTAAAGCGCATCACGCCTTCTTGAACCGCGGTAGCAACCAAATGACCTTGGCGGTTATAAATTTCCCCACGAACCAAGCCACGGGTATTACTGGCCGTTGGGCTTTCTATAACGTACAGCAGCCATTCGTCCATCTTAAATGGTCGGTGGAACCAAATGGAGTGGTCGATAGTGGCAACTTGGAACTTAGGCGTCATTAACGATACACCGTGAGGGTGCAGCGCAGTAACCAGAAACCCCCAATCAGAAGCATATCCCATCAAATATTGGTGGATAAGTTGGTTATCGGGCATTTCACCGTTTGCTTTGATCCAAAGGTACTGTTTGGGTTCAACCTTTTGTGGATTCAGTGGATTGACGATGGTGACTGGTCGCATTTCAATCGGCTTCTCGCCACAAAATGCTTTACGCAGATTTTCGGGTAAATGGTCTGCAATCTTTGCGGCAAGCTCGGACTCAGAGGCAAAGTTTTCTGGACCGGGAATGTCAGGCATGGTGTTTTGGTGTTCAAACCCCGGCGCTTCACCATGGTAAGAGGCGGTAAGGTAGAAGATAGGTCGTCCATTTTGAATCGCTTTGACGCGACGAGTACTAAAACTTTTACCATCTCTTAAGTTTTCTACATCATAGATAATTGGCTTTTCAGGATCGCCAGGATAAAGAAAGTAACTGTGAAATGAGTGCACGGTGCGATCGGCATCCACAGTGTAGCGAGCAGCGGAAAGAGCTTGACCAATGACTTGCCCCCCATAGACCTGAGGCAGACCTAAGTTTTCACTTTGTCCGCGAAATAGTCCTTCTTCTAGCTTTTCTAGTTGCAGTAAACTCAACAGTTCGTTAAGTGGCTTGCTCATGGCCTATGACCTTATTCAATGTGATTCTATTGTCTATATTAAGCGTTTAGTGATTATTTAAACAGTTGTTTGACTTCTTTGTCATCGAAAATTTAATATCGTCAATAAATTGTCAATACCGGCGACATTGTAATGACAGTCACATTTTTGCCATTTATAATCGCCGTGAATTCAATAATTGAGGAGAAGCTTTCATGAAAAAAGCACTAGCCGTTGTAATGTCAGTTGTATTAGGTTTCGTTTTAGTAGGTTGTCAAACTTCAGATAAGAAAGTGGAAAAAGACACTGTAGAATCTATTACAGGTACAGTTGCTTATCGTGAGCGCATCGCATTGCCAGATAACGCTCTTGTGACTGTAACATTGCAAGATGTATCTATGGCTGACGCTCCTGCTAAAGTGATTGCTAAACATCGTTTTGAAACTAACGGCGCGCAAGTACCGTTCGAGTTTGATTTGGCATACCACACTTCAAAAATTGAAGAACGTCATACTTACAGCGTGAACGCACGTATCGAGGTAGAAGGCAAATTGCTATTCATCACTGATACTTCTTACCCAGTTATTACTGACGAAGCAAAAACCGATAAAGTTGACCTTCGCCTAGTAAGCGTAAAGCACTAATGATATAAAAAATGGCAGCCTTATGGCTGCCATTTGTATTTATTCAGTTTCACTTTTCCTGCAATACTCACCTCTACCTCTTCTTCTATCAGCAAGGTTCTCTGTCTGACAAGATCTTCTCCCTTGAGTGAGATTTTTCCTTGGCTGTTAATAACCCGATGCCAAGGTAACGTGCTCTCTGCGGGTAAATTACCTAACGCTTTCCCCACGTGTCTGGCATAACCAGGATAACCTGCTAGTTTTGCGATCTCTCCGTAAGTTGTTACTTTTCCACGCGGGATTTGGTGAATTACTGCAAAGATTTGCATCAAAAACTGGTCCATAATGATTTTGTCCTAGTTCAGTTTTCCAAGGAGTGGATAAGGAGAGGGCATGATATTTTCTACGTTTCAGTTCTTAGTGACAACTCTATTAGCCGTGGTTTGTGCACGAGCTATCAGCTTGAGTGAAGGGGATATCCCTGTATTGGCCTTGGTAATACCTGCGTTGTGGATATTACCGCAAGGTGGGGTCGTGGGGTTAGTGCTTATGGCAGCAATGACAACCTATGGTTTAACTCTGCCTTATCAACCCATTGCGTTATCCGTGAGTGTTTGGGTGTTGTTTCCTTTGCTTATGGTGGCTTTTTCAAAGCGTAGTAGCTTAGGAGTATTAGCAACGTCCGCTTTAATCGTCGTCACCCTTCAAGTGGGCATCATGGTGACTCAGTCATCCGGTAAACTGAGTGGCGAGCCGATCGTTACTTTAATACAGACGGTTGCGGTGGTGGTTATCTGGTGGGCGGCAACGCATTGGAACTCATCAAATAAACACAGCTGGTGGGCACTGGGCTTGATTTTACCGCTATGGATTGCAGATCTTTCTTACGCCGCATTGGTGGCGTTGTCTGTGACCGGGATTATCGCTTCAATGGAAAGCCTATCCAAACTGAAGAGTTTTAAGTGGGGTAAGCTTTTATGTTGGACACTGCCGACAGTGGGGTTTGCCGCGCTGGTGGTCTCTCCCAATATTGAGGTACCTAACCCCGTTTTTGTGGTTTGGTTATGTTTACTTGGCACTGCTTGGATGACCGATTACATATTGAGAAGTGCTGAAGAAGAGTCTGATATATAAATAGTCGATTCACATCTTGATTTTATTCATTTGGAATATGCATTCTGATGTGTCAGAATTGCGCGTAAATTAATCGTTAGGATGCTGAACACTTGGCTAATTGCTTGTTCTTCAGTTTGTTGAACTAAGTATTTTGTCGGCAATTTAGGCCATGTTAGACCAACTTAACGATAGCCCAATGTCATTAAGTTCATAACTATTCACGTGGGAAGTAAGCAAGGATGGCTCTAATCTGGCGTGTGTGGTACGTAATGTGTTGCACGCTGTTCATACCATTAGCACAAGCTAGCTCAAGTTATAAAGTCGCGATGGAAGCGGACGACGTGGTAACTCGCATTTTGTTCGATGCTGCTTCAGAACGCTTTGGCTTTAACGTCGAGTATGTTTACTACCCTAGCTTCAATGCAATTTTGAACGCAGTACAAACGGCGGAAGCCGATTTCGCTGCGAATATCACTTACACCGAAACTCGCTCGGCGATATTCGAATTCTCCAGCCCAACCAATATCGAATACACGTACTTATACAGTTTGAGCAATGCTAACCTAGATCAAGTGGCTGTGGTTGGTTTCCCTGCTGGTACTATCTATGGCGAGTTAATCAGAGCTAATTATCCTCATTTAAAGCTGGTGGAATATCGCGGCCACAATCATGCCAAAGAGCTGATTGAAACCGCTGAGGTCGATGGGGTGGTTGATGCTATTAACCAACTAAAACCTATGCTGTTATCCGGCTTTGATGCTCAACTTCTCAATCATCAAATCACCATTAAACCCGTCTCAATCATTGCACCCAAAGGGCGACACCAAGATATGCTCAAAAGCATTGAGCAATACGTACACGGTGCTCACGTTCAAAAACTGTTAAGAGAGTCGGTCAAACAGTATCAGTTTGATTTGCGTCGACAAGCGTTAAGGCAAGCAGTCATCGATAGCAACATCAATTATCAAAGGCCATTGCAGGTCAAAATAGAAAACATCGGCCAGTTTGCTAATTATCAACCCAATGGAGATATCTCCGGTATCACGGCTGATGTGGTATTTGAAGCATGTGAGATCTTGATGCTGACCTGTAACGTCGTTAGCGGTAAAGATGAAGCTTGGGAAAGTATGTACCGAGACTTAATTGATAAGCGAATTGACATGCTGTCGCCGATTGCCATTTCTGAAAGCCGTAAAAGCATCGCTTATTTTAGTGCACCGTATTACTTCCCAGAGGCAATTTTGGTGAAACGTGAAGGATACAAAGACAATGTCTATAGCAATGTATCTGAATTGATCGCAGAACGAATCGGGGTCGTTAGAGACGACTTTTACCAAGAGCTGCTGTCTCAGCGGTTGCCCAACAAAGTTTTGCACGCTTATTCAACCGGTGACCAACTCTTTCAAGCATTACTTGATGGCGAGATTGATTACCTTGCGGCAAGCCGAGCTAACTTTAATAAACGCTTACGCGATACCAATGACCTTTTACCTTTGGTTGAAGAGCACTTAATCGGCAGCTTTTATACGTCTCCTATTTCGATAGGTTTCGCTAAAACAGAACTGGGTGCCTCGCTGGCTCCACTGTTTACGCGAGCGATCAAAATGATTGATACCGAGCGAATCATTGGTCAATATGATTACCAACCGAACTGGAAGGCGACGTTACATGCTGAGCAAGCTTTTTCTCGCAAGAGCCAGTTCTTATTTATGTTGATGGTAGGGTTCCTCGTCATTGTTGCAATGTACCTTCACAGCCAATCCAATACCGACAATCTGACGCGCCTAAAAAATCGACGTGCCCTTCAGCACCGCTATAGGAATGGTATTAACAAAGACGAGACTCTAATTTATCTCGATGTGAATCGTTTTAAGCAAATTAATGACTCTTATGGGCATGAGGTTGGCGATCAAGTTTTGCGGACGGTGGCGAATCATGTAATCCGCTTTTGGCGCGGAAGCAGCTATCGAATCGGGGGTGATGAATTTGTCTTAGTCGGCAAAGTGGGGGAATCTGAGGTAAATTATTTGAAGGAGCGATTTGCGTCGATCCCGTTTCTTTCTGACGACCGTAAAATATCCTTCGATGTGTCTCTAGCGTTTGGTGCATCGAGTCACGATAGGCGTCAAATGAGTTTACAAGAGGTGATGCATGAAGCGGATATTGCTATGTATCAGCATAAACATGAGCGAAAGTCGGCCACGAAACTTGAGCCGGATGCCGCTAATGTTGTGAATTTTAACCAATAGTGGTCAGACACTAAGCAGTTGAACACAAAACAACGGTTTTAGCTTGAAATGAACGAGGGGATGGCAGATAATCCTCTCACTCCTTAGCGATGCTAAGGAAACAGAATCTATGGAGGCCCTGGTCCTCCCGCAACAATAGCTCGTGAACTCGGTCAGGTCCGGAAGGAAGCAGCCGCAGCGAGTGACTTGTGTGCCGGGATGTGGCTGGGGTCTCCGCCCATTAAAAAAGCCCGCACTTACATTGTAAGTGCGGGCTTTTTGTTTGTCTGCACTAAAGTTTACAACCTAGTTGAGGTAAGCGCGGAATTCGCTCTGATGACATTGTTAAAAAAAGTGCCAAGTAACTGAGTTCGTATTGAGTCACTTAAGGCACTTTCTTAATGGTTAAGCCAGGCTAAAGTGATGTGGAAAGTCGGATGTAGTCACCAGGGTTGTCATGCAATACAGCCCCTGAGCTTGATGTTCCACATTTCGAAAAACCGCTATTCCAACTATCTGTTGCGTTGATCTGTACCACCTGTTGTTGAGAATAAGCCATCATCAACATTGATACCATGAGATTATTATCGTTGTCATGTGCATGCGTCATATAGTCAGCGTATATACCAAACCATTTGCCGGCGACTTTAAACTGAACCACTCGTGCCCATCTTGCTCCTGACCCTCCGTTATACCCACATACTCTAAGTTCATCAATTGTGCCTGTGGCTTCCTGCGCGTAAGACAATGGTGATGTTAATACGAGTGAAAGAAGCAATAGTATCTTTTTCATAAAAAAAACCGTTGGTTAGTTAAAATTAAAAAACATCATCGATTGAACACATCGTTAGATGTTGTCAAAAGGTGATGAGAGTTTACTTGTTGCGCATAGAGTAGCTATAGGTCGTCATATATAGCTGTCACTTTTTTAAAGGCTAACGTTTGTTCAAATTACAGCGTTAATTCTTAATGACTTTAACGCCATACATCAATGGAATTTGGTCACGGCGACAGCTGTGTACATATATTCTGACTCTTTTCCCCTGAGCTTGCGCTGTTAAAAGCATAGAGAGCCAAGTATCCATCCAGCTATCAGGGCCTCCACTAGGATCATAAACCACTAAATTCTGCTTAGGTGCAGGGCACAGACTAGTGATGGGGTTCTGTTCGAATGTTACTCTTAATTGAGCCTTGCCAGAAAAATACCCCTCATTAGCCGTGACTGAAACATCTTTAATTTCTAGAGGAGCTGTCCATTCTCCAGCAACCAGACTGGTACTGAATAGAGTTAATAGAGCTAAGACTGTTTTCACGAGATTCTCCATTGGGACTTTGTGTTGAACACTGCTGACCTAAATCCTAAGGCGATGCAATATGGGTACTATTAATTTGGCGATTTATAAAATGGCGAATAATAAAATTAAATTAATTGTTGGTCAAATTAATTCATATCATCATCCGAATAATAAAGTATTACGGTTTTTTACTTTCATTCGGTAT